>JALYZL010000071.1 GCA_030948875.1 Actinomycetota bacterium | reverse complement strand
GCGTAAACGCTGCGCGTGGGCGGCGTCCAGGCCGCGGGGTCGGGCGACCTACAATCCCGCGCCCATGGCGACCCTGCACCGACCCGTAGATCCCCGCGCATCGTTCCCCGCAATGGAGGAGCGGGTGCTCGAACGCTGGCGCGAGCGCGACATCTTCTCGGAGTCGCTGCGCCGGGGCGAGGGGGGGCCTCGGTGGCAGTTCTACGAGGGGCCACCGACGGCCAACGGGCCCCCGGCCGCGCACCACGTGCTCGCCCGAGCGTTCAAGGACATCTTCCCCCGCTACAAGACGATGCGCGGGTTCTACGTAGAGCGCAAGGGCGGATGGGACTGCCACGGGCTTCCGGTCGAGCTCGCGGTCGAGAAGGAGCTCGGCATGACCTCCAAGGAGGACATCGAGCGCTACGGAATCGCCGAGTTCAACGAACGCTGCCGCACATCGGTGCTCTCGCACGTCGAGGACTGGACGCGTCTGACCGAGCGGATCGGCTTTTGGATCGACGTCGACGACGCCTACCGCACGCTCGACCCCGCCTACATCGAATCCGTGTGGTGGGCGCTGAAAACGATCCACGAACGGGGGCTCCTCTACGAGGGACACAAGGTGGTGCCCTATTGCGTGCGGTGCGGCACGGCGCTCTCGAGCCACGAGCTCGGCCAGCCCGACGTCTACCGCGATGTAGTCGATCCCTCCGTCTACGTCCGGCTTCCCGTCACCGCCGGCGCGGGAACGGTCGCGCCGGGCGACGAGCTGCTGGTGTGGACGACGACGCCGTGGACGCTCGTCTCCAACGCTGCCGTCGCCGTCGATCCCGACCTCGTCTATGTCCGCGCGCGCGTGGGCGACGGCCCCGCGCAGGTCGTCGCGGAAGCGCTGGTGGAGCGAGTCCTGGGCTCGGAGACTGAGATCCTCAACCGCTTCCCGGGGCACGAGCTCGAGGGCGTTTCCTATGACCCGCCCTTCCCGTTCATCCCGGCGAGCGCATACGGCGTGCGCGGGCACACCGTTCTGCTCGCCGACTTCGTCACCGCCCACGACGGCACCGGGCTCGTGCACACGGCGATCGCCTTCGGCGAGGACGACTTCCGCCTCGGTGAGCAGTACGGGCTGGGCGTGGTCAACCCGGTCAGGCTCGACGGCACTTACGACGAGCGCATCGGCCCCTACGCGGGCCGGTGGGTCAAGGACGCCGACGCCGACCTCGTCGAAGATCTGCGTGAGCGCGGCCGCCTGCTCCGGGCCGAGGACCACGAGCATGCCTATCCCCACTGCTGGCGCTGCGGGACGCCGTTGCTCTACTACGCCAAGCCGGCGTGGTACATCGCCACGAGCCGGATCAAGGACCGGATGCTGGCGGCGAACGACACCGTCAACTGGCAGCCCGAGCACGTCAAGCACGGCCGCTTCGGCCACTGGCTCGAGGGCAACGTCGACTGGGCGCTCTCACGAGAGCGCTACTGGGGTACGCCGCTGCCCGTCTGGCGCTGCGCGGGGGAGCACGAGCACGTGATCGGCTCGCTGGCCGAGCTCGAGCAGCTCTCGGGGGTCGCGCTCGAGGACCCACACCGACCGTTCGTCGACGACGTCCGCTTCCCGTGCCCGATCTGCGGCGAGCAGATGGAGCGCGTCCCCGAGGTCATCGACGTGTGGTTCGACTCGGGAGCGATGCCTTTCGCCCAGTACCACTCCCCCCAAGCCGGCACCGAGCGCTTCGAGCAGCACTTCCCCGCCGACTTCATCTGCGAGGCGCTCGACCAGACCCGCGGCTGGTTCTACTCGCTGCTGGCGGAATCGACGCTCCTGTTCGACCAATCCTCGTACCGCAACGTCGTCTGCCTCGGCCTGCTCCTCGATGAGAATGGCCTGAAGATGTCGAAGTCGCGCGGCAACGACGTCGACCCGTGGGAGGTCATCAACCGTTTCGGCGCCGACGCCTTCCGTTGGTACTTCTTCGCCTCCAAGCAGCCCTGGGACGGCTATCGCTTCTCGCTCGAGACGATCGGCGAGGCGGTCAGGCAGTTCCTGCTCCAGCTCTGGAACACGTACGGGTTCTACGTGCTCTACGCCAACGCCTCGGGCGAGATCGATGGCGACGATGCGGCCTCCGGGGAGCGATCCGACCTCGATCGCTGGGTCCTCTCGCGCCTCGCCGCCATCGTCAAGGCCGTGGGCGACGCGCTCGACGCCTTCGACGCGACCACGGGCGGCCGGGCCATCGCCGCCTTCGTCGACGAACTCTCCAACTGGTACGTGCGCCGGTCGCGACGGCGCTTCTGGGAGGGCGACCCGGCCGCCTTCTCGACCCTGCGCGAGTGCCTGGTCACCGTCGCCGAGCTGCTGGCGCCGTTCTGCCCGTTCATCGCCGATGAGATCTACGACAACCTCGACGGCACCGAGGAGAGCGTCCACCTGTGCGATTTCCCCGAGCCGGGCGAGCGCGACCTTCCGCTCGAGCTCGACATGGCCGTGGCGCGCGAGACGGTGCGCCTCGGGCTGGCAGCACGCGGCCGCGCGAAGCTCAAGATCCGCCAGCCCCTGCGGGCCGCGGTAGTGGTGGCGACGGGCCGCGAGCGCGCCGCCATCGAACGCCTCGACGACCTCGTCCGCGATGAGCTCAACGTGCGCGAGCTTCGCTTCGTGTCCGACGCCGACGAGCTCGGCGAGGTCGAGATCAAGCCGAGCTACCGCAGCCTCGGGCCCCGCTTCGGTCGCCAGATGCCGACGGTGGCGGCCGCCGTGGCCGCGCTCGATCCCGCCAAGGCCGCCGCGGGGCTCCGCGAAGGGCGCAGCGTGGTCATCACCGTGGGCGGGCAGGACCACGAGCTCGACGCCGAGGATCTGCTCGTGGCGATGAAGCCGCTCGCGGGCTACGAGGTCGAGCGCGAGGGTTCGCACGCGGTCGCCCTCGACGTGACGATCGACGGCGACCTGCGCGCCGAGGGCTGGATGCGAGAGATCGTCCACACCGTGCAGGCGGCGCGCCGCGGCGCCGGGCTCGAGGTCTCCGACCGGATCGCCCTGACCCTGGACGGAGACCCCGACCTCCTCGACGCCGCCCGCGCCTACGAGTCGCACCTCGCCAGCGAGACCCTCGCGGTCGAGGTGCGGTTTGCGGCTCTGGAGGACGTCGAGGCGATGCTGATCGACGGACGCGAGCTGCGCGTGCGGGTCGAGCGGCGCTGAGGCGGGCTGTTGCCCGCCGGCGCCGGGACTACGCCAGCGCCGGCTCGAGCTGCTCCTCGAGCTTCTTCTTCGGGTAGGCGCCGATGACCTTCGCGGCGGGCTCCCCGAAGCGGAAGAGGATCAGCGTCGGGATCGACATCACGTCGTAGGCGACTGCCGTGTCCTGGTTCTCGTCGATATTGAGCTTGACCACCTTGAGCTCACCCACCCGCTCCTTGGCGATCTCCTCGACCACCGGTCCCACCCGCCGGCACGGACCACACCACGGCGCCCAGAAGTCCACCAGGACCGGGATATCAGCCTCGATTACCTCGGCCTGGAAGTTGGAGTCGGTGACTTCGGTCACGGTGCCTGCCATGGTGAGCTCCTCGCGGTTTCGGCTAGATACTTCAAAAAGTATAGCGCGAGGGGCGGAGGGCGCCCGCGCGCGGGCGTGGTCGACGTTAGCGTCGCTATTCGACCTCAACGCGCACCACGTCCTGCCAGCCCTCCCAGCTTTCGAGCCTCAGGCGGCCAGCGGCGCCCCTCGTCGGACCGCCCCGCGAGGCGCCCGGCGGGCCCACCGCGCGCGGTGGGGCGGGCGAGCGGGTTCGCACCTGGCACCATTGCTAAGAACCCACCCCACGAGCCCGAACCGCCACCCACGCCAGCCTCGTGCCAGGGGCGGACTCGCCCGCCCGGCCCCGAAGCCACAGCCATGGACCCCACCAACACCCAAATCGCCGAAGCCCTAGACGAGCTCGGCGACCTGTACGAACTAGACGGCGCCATCGTTCACAGGGTCGTGGCCTACCGCAGCGCCGCCAAGGCGGTCCGCGACGCCCCCGTCTCGGTGACGGCGCTCGCGCGGCAGGGCCGGGCCGTTGAGCTCCCCGGGATCGGACGGACGATTCAGGAGAAGGTGCTGGCGCTGGCCGAGACGGGCGAGATCCCGGCCGCGCTGAAGCTCAAGGCGAAGTTTCCGCCCGGGTTGATCGAGGTCACGCGCCTGCCCGGCCTCGGTCCCAAGCGCGCGCGTCGCCTGTTCGAGGAGCTCGGGATCGATTCGCTCGAGGCGCTCAGGGCCGCCGCCGAGGAGCGCCGCATCCGCGAGCTGAAGGGCTTCGGGCCCAAGGCCGAGGAAACCCTCCTAGCGCGGGCTAACGAGGCGGGAGCCGGGAGCCCGCGCGAGCGCGTCGTCCTCGATCGCGCGCTCACCATCGGCGAGCGGCTCGTGGCCGCGCTCAGGGAGCATCCGGCCGCCGACCAGGTCGAGCTCGCGGGCTCCGTGCGACGGATGACCGACAGCGTCAAGGACCTCGACGTGATCGCCACCGCCCTCGACCCGGGGGCGCTCGCGAGCGCGGTGGTCGAGCACGAGCTGATCGAGTCGGCCGGCACCGCGAGCGAGTCCGGCGTGCGCGCGCGCACGCACACGGGCGTTCAGGTCGATCTGCGCATCGTCGCGCCAGACCAGTTCGGCAATCTCCTCCAGCACTTCACCGGATCCAAGGAGCACAACATGGCCCTCCGCGAGGCCGCCGTCCGCAAGGGGCTGCACATCTCCGAGTACGGCGTCCTCGACGACGCCACCGGCGATACCCACCGGTGCGCGAGCGAGCCCGAGGTCTATGCCCTCCTCGGGCTCGAGTACATCGAGCCCGAGCTGCGCGAGAACCGCGGCGAGCTCGAGGCGGCGGCCGCGGGCACCCTCCCAGACCTGATCGAGATCTCGGACATCAAAGGCGACCTTCACTCCCACACCACAGCCTCGGACGGCACCGCCTCGATCGAGGAGATGGCGATCGCGGCGCGCGAGCGCGGCTATGAGTACCTGGCGATCACCGATCACTCCGCGAGCTTCGGGTTCGGGAACGCGGTGTCGCCGGACGGCCTGCGCGAGCACATCGAGCGAATCCGGGCCGCAAACGCCAACGTCGAGGGGATCGAGCTGCTCGCGGGGAGCGAGGTGAACATCCTCCCCGACGGCACGCTCGACTACGGCGACGACCTGCTGGCCGAGCTCGACTGGGTGGTCGCGAGCGTCCACTCCTCCTTCCAGATCGATGCGACGGCGATGACCGAGCGGATCGTTCACGCGATCGAGCACCCGCTCCTCGACGTCATCGGCCACCTCACCGGCCGCAAGATCGAGCGCCGCCGGCCCTACGCGCTCGACGTCGAGCGCGTGCTCGAGGCGGCCGCGCGGACGGGGACCATGCTCGAGATCAACTCGAGCCCCGATCGGCGCGACATCAATGACGTAAACGCGCGCGCTGCGGCGGAGGCGGGCATCCCCATCGTGATCAACACCGACTCCCACCGCATCCGCGGCTTCGATGTCCTCCGCTACGGCGTGGCGACGGCGCGGCGGGCCTGGCTCACCGCCGCGGACGTGGCCAACACCCGCCCCTGGGCCGAGCTGGCATCGATGCGCAAGCGCGCGGCCGGCGCTCAACTCCGCCGCGACGGCTGAGGTTGCCGGCGCCGTCCCCGCGCGACCGCCCCCGGCGGCGCCGGGCGCCCGCCATC
>JALYZL010000110.1 GCA_030948875.1 Actinomycetota bacterium | reverse complement strand
CCCTTGCAGGTCACCGGCTCGGCGAGGCGCGCCCGCACGAGATGCCCGAGAGTGCGGAGGAGCGCGTCCGCTTCGGGGGCTCCGAGCGAGGCCATCACGTCGGCCTGTACGCGGGCGATGATCTTGTTGGCGGCGGTGACCTTGGCATGTCCGGCCTTGGTGACCTCGATCACCCGCGCGCGGCGGTCGGTGCTCGACGGCACCCGCTTGGCCAGCCCCGAGCCCTCGAGCTCGTCGAGGGTGACGACCATGGTCGTCTTGTCGAGCCCCACGAGCTCGGCGAGCTCTTTCTGCGTGTACATCCCGGTCATCGCCGCGGCGATGACGCTGTGCCCTCGCGGAGTGATCCCGAGTGGCTCAAACGCGGCGGCGAGCTCGCTGGCAAGAGCGTAGTGCGCCTGGGCCAGCAGCCAGCTGAGGTTGCCCAGCAGGCACTCCGGGCACTCCTCGACCTCCACCAGCGGTTCGGTTATCGCGGACATTGCCATCAATGTTATCAACGGGCTGGTCCCCCGCCGAATTATCTGTAACGGGATTATCTGTTTACTGCGACATCTCGTGCTGGGGGTAACGGCTGGCGTCAGCCCGTCGCGCCGGTGCTCGTGCTCGTGCAGCACCACCCGTCGAGGCCGGGATAGCCGCCCGGCCGCCGGCCCGGCGCGAATTCCTCCGCGATCCGCGACACGGCGAGGAGCCGCCGCCCGCGGCCGAGGGTGGTGCGGACGAAGATCCACTGGTCCGGTGCCGGCCAGGTAATGAGCAGCCAGCGACCGTTCGGTGACCAGGCGAGCTGGCCGAGGCCGGCGCCCGAGAACACCGATGTCGGAGGCGGGCTCTCGAGGGTGACGTCGTAGAGGACAGCGTCGCTGGCGCCGCCGCGGACGAGCGCGAGCATGCGACCGTCGGGGGAGAGAGCGCCGGCGCGGGCCGGGTCGCCGCGAGCGAGCTCGATCCTCGAGACGAGCCGGCCCAGCGGGTCGTAGACGCGAGCGCCTTCGCGGCTGAGGACGAGCAGCCGGGTGCCGCCGCTCGACCAGCCGAGCGCGATCGGCTTCGGGCCGGGCGGCCCGTGCCAACTCACCGAACCGCTCTGCGCGTCGCGGACGACGACGCTTCCGGAGGCCGCGACGTAGGCGAGCTGGTACGCAAACCCCGGTCGCCACGCGGGTGCCACCCGGTCGACGTGGGCGGCGAGCAGCCGGTCGTCCAGTCCGTTCCCCCCCACCACCCGCAGCGAAGATCGGCTCAGGTAGGCGACGAAATATCCCAGCGGCGGCCACCAGCGCGGGTCGCTCACCGCCGGTCGCGTCAGCGTCCACTGGGGAATGCCCATGGGGTCCACGGCGGCGAGGGTGCTCCCCGAGGCGACGGCTACGTAGCGCCCGTTGGGCGACCAGCTCGCTTGCGGCCACGACCCCAGGCGGCGCTTGGAGCCGCTGGCGCCGACGACCCACGCACCGTCGGGCCCGGACACAAGCAGGCGCCCCGGGGCAGGTAGTGAGAACAGCGCCGAGGCGGCATGCGGCTCCCCGAGCGCGTGGCGGATCCAGCGTCCGACGGTGGCCCCGGCGGGCGTGAGGGCGACCCCCACCACGAGCGCCGCCAGCGCCGGCACGAGGAGGAGGCGGGCGTGGGGCGTGCGCCGGCGCACCGGCAGCCGGTCGGCGTAGGCGGCGCGCACGACCGTCCATGCTCGCTCCTCGGCCGCGGCCTCGTCGGGGGCCCGGACCTGGGCCAGGGGTCGCCGGACGCTCACGATGTGTCCTCACGTAGGTCGGCCTCGAGGGCGTCGAGCCCGCGCCGCAACCTCGAGTTGACGGTGCCGCGCGGCAGCTCGAGCGCGCGTGCGATCTCGCCCGGCGTGAACTCGAGCACATGGCGCAGCACCACCACGGCGCGATGGTCGGGGGCGAGCTTGGCCAGGGCCGAGAGCACCTCCGGCGAGTACTCGCGGGTGGAATGCGCCTCGTCGACGTCGACCACGGGCTCGTGGCCGGCGTCGGCGGTCTCGCGCCTCGCCGAGCGCGCTCGTGCCCAGTCGATCGCGCGGTTGACGACGATGCGACCGAGCCAGGGGGCGAACCGGCGTCGCCGGTCGAAGCGGTCGAGGTGCCGGATGGCGGACAGGAAGGCCTCCTGCGCGATGTCCTCGGCCGCGGCGTGATCGTGGACGATGAGGAAGGCGGCGCGGTACGCCCGCGGCCAATGGCGGTGAAACAACGCCGCCAGGTCGGCTTCGGACCCCGCCTGGGCGCCGCGGATCAGCGCCAGCTCGCTGCGCGCGCGCCGTCCGTGCCCGATCAGGGGCAGAGGTGCGGAGGCGGCGATGGTCTCGACTGAGGTCGGCACCGGCCTAAGGGAGGAGCTCACGGTCGCTGGTCATCCTCCCGTATACGAGGCGAGGACCGCAATAGGTCCCGGGGCGGTTAGCGGATCAGCCGCTCGGAGCGCGCGGCGTCGACCATCGCGCCCAGCGTCTCGCGGGCGTCGTGCTCGGCGGCCGCATCGATCGCGAGCTCGGGCAGCGGGATGCTGTACCAGCCCAGGGCATCGGCGACATCCGACATGGTTAGCGTTTCCCGGGGCGGCGAGGTTGTAGGTGCCGGGCGTGCCGCGGCCGAGCACGGCCGCGCGCAGCGCGGTGGCGACGTCGTCGTGGTGAACGAGCTGGAACTGCACCCCTGAATCGGGAATCACCGGCTTCAGCGCGGGCACGATTTCGAGTGCTCGCATGACCGCCGCGGGCATGCGCTCGGAGATCGTCACGTACGGGATGTTCTGGATCAGCGCGATTGGCGTCCGGGCCCGCGACGATCGAGGGGCGGAACACGTATGCGTCGGTCGACGTCCCGGCGAGGAGGTCGTCAAGCGTGCCCTCGAGCTCGGCCTTCTGTGCCGAGTAATAGTGCTTCTCGGTGCCGCGCGCCATTCCCACGATGCGCCCGACGTCGCGGCTGCGTTCGAGCGCGCGGAGGAGCGAGCGACCGATGTCGCCCGTGGGCCCGGTGGCGGCGACGGTAAGCGGTCTCGTTGACATGTCAGTCGTATCCCGGCTCGCCCGGCAACACGATCCGCGCCGTCTCGCCGGACATGAGGACCCTGGGCTCGACGGGAAGCACTTGGCGCCCGCTTGCGTGCTCGAGGAGGGCGTCGCCCGAGGGGAAGACGGAGAGCTGCTCCAGGTGCTTGACCGTCGGGAAGACGAGGAAGATCTCGCCCGCGCGCGCCGCCGCGAGGGCGGCCCGCGGTGCGTACCAGCGCCACTGCACGATCTCGTGCTCATCCACGGAGGGCCCGGCGCCAGGGGGTGCCATCGCGAGATAGAACCAGGTGTCGAAGCGGGTCTTGACCTGGGCCGGAGTGATCCAGCGCGAGAACGGCACCAGCGCCGCCGGCGAGTCCAGCGTTATTCCGGCCTCCTCGGCGAGCTCGCGTACCGCGGCCGCGCGCAGGGCGCGGTCGCCCTCGCCCTCGTGCCGGTCGACGGCACCGCCCGGGAACACCCACGCGCCTCCCATGAAGCGCGCCTCCGGGTTGCGCTGCACGAGCAGCACCTCGAGCGGGTCCCCGGCGCGCAGGAGGATGACCGTCGCGGCCGGGCGGGGCTCCGCGGGCTCGCCTGGGTTGAGCTCTTCGCCGGGGGCGGGGTTGTCAGCTTGCATCACCGCGACCCTACCGCGGGCGCGGCGACCAGATACATTCCCGCCCATGGCCGCGACCGAAACAGACAAATGGATCTGCGAGTCGTGTGGGTTCATCTACGACCCGGACGAAGGTGATCCCGACGGCGGGATCCCTCCCGGGACGGCGTTCAGTGATATCCCCGAGACGTGGTTCTGCCCCGTGTGCGGTGCACGCAAGCGGGACTTCTCGCCGTACGAGGATTAGCCGCTGGGACCGGCCCTCAGTCGATCAGGCGCTTTCCCAGGCGCCAGACGGCCAGGCGCCACATGAGCAGGGCGAAGGCGATGAGCACGGCCGCGTGCTCGAGGTCTACGGGTCCGTACGTCCCCAGCGAGACGTCGCGCACGACGGCCACACAGTGATATAGCGGGTTGAACTGCGCGACCGTACGCAAACCGTGGGGCAGCGATGAGATCGGGAAGAACGTCCCCGCGACAAGGAACATCGGGGTGAGCACGGCGCTCGTGACGTAGTTGAAATTGTCGATCGTCTTCGCCACCGCCGCGATCACCACGCCGAAGGCGGCGAACCCGAACCCGGTGACGAAGCCGATCAAGGGGACGAGCAGCATTCCCGCCGTGGGGCGGAGGCCGAAGACGAGGCCGACGAGCAGGGGCGCGAGGCCATACACGCCCGCCCGGATCGAGATCCACAGAATCTCGGCGGTGACGAGCTCCTCGACGTCGACGGGCGCGGCGAGCAGCGCGTCGTAGGTGCGCTGAAACTGCCAGCGGATGTAGGTGTTGAACATGCCGGGGAAGGCGGAGGAGAAGAGGACGGCGGTGGCCACGGTGCCCGTGGCCACGTACTCGACGTACTTCACGTGCCCGAAGTGCTTCACGATCGAGCCCAACCCGAGCCCGAAGGCGAGCAGATAGATCACTGGCTGCACGACCGAAGAGAACGTGGTCGCTTTCCAGTAGCGGCGGAAGAGGACGATGTCGCGCGTCATCACGCCCGCCAGGGCGGCGGGCTCGAGCCGGTGCATGGCGCGCGCCCGCGCTGGTGGTGTCACAGGCGTCGCGCTCATTCGATCTCCCTACCGGTCAGGGCCACGAAGGCATCCTCGAGATTGGCCGGGCGGCGCACGCCGTCGGGTGCCTCCCCGTTCAGTTCCTCGGCGCCGAGTAGCGCGACCGCCGGCCCGCTGCGCCGGTAGCGCCATCCCCGCTCACCCGCGAGCGCCTCGAGCTCGGTCAGGCGGGTGGGGGGACCGTAGACCTCGAGGACCTCGCGTCCGGCGTGCGCGCGAATGAGCTCCACCGGTGTGCCCTGGGCGATGATCCGCCCCGCCGACATCACCGCGACGGTGTCCGCCAGCCGCTCAGCCTCCTCGATGTAATGCGTCGACATGAGGATGGTGACGCCCTCGCTGCGCAGGCCGTCGATCAGCGACCAAAGCTCCTGGCGCACCTGGGGATCGAGGCCCACCGTCGGCTCATCGAGCAGGAGGAGCTGCGGTTTATGGATCAACCCGCGCGCGACGAGAAGCCGGCGGCGCATCCCGCCCGACAGCTCGCGCACGATGGTGTCGGCGCGCGGCTTCAGGTTGGCGATGGCGAGCGCGTGATCGACTGCCACCTGGCGCTCAGCGCCGGGGACGCGGTACAGGCGTGCGAACACGCTGAGGATCTGCCGGCACGTGAGCTCGACGTCGAGGTTGTCGAGCTGGGGCACCACGCCCATCGCCATGCGGGACTGCTTGGACTCGCGCGGGAGCTCGTAGCCGAGAACCTCGATCGATCCCTCATCGGGGAGCGTCTGGGCGGTGAGCATCCGCATCGTCGTCGACTTGCCGGCGCCGTTGGGGCCGAGCAGCCCGAAGCACACGCCGGGCGGGACGAGGAGGTCAAGGCCGTCGACGGCGGTGATGGCGCCGTAGCGCTTGACGACGGCGCGCATGGCGATCGCTGGTCGTGGATCCGACACCGGCTGAGCATACGAGGAGCCTGTTTCTGGACGGGCGCGGCGGGTGGCTGGGCTTGCGCTGGCGCGGCGGCGCTGCGCTGCCGCCCGGACCTACGCCGCCGCCCGGAGCCCGCTCGATGTCGCCTCGGAGATCGCCGAAGCGGTGATGGTGACGAGGCGGCGGAGCTCGCCGTCGGAGATTCCGAGCGGGGGCATGAGCACGATCACGTCGCCGAGCGGGCGGATGATCGCGCCGCCCCTCCGGGCCGCGAGGGTCACCTGGTGGCCGACGCGGTCGCCGGCGGGCGAGGGGTTCAGCTCGATTCCGACCATGAACCCTCGCTGGCGGACCTCGGCGACGGAGCCGAGCGGAGTGATCCGCTGGGCGAGCAGGCGCGTGAGAAGCGCGATCTTCGGCTGCAGGCGGACGAGCGTCCGCTTGCGCTCGAAGAGCTCGAGGGTGGCGAGAGCGGCGGCGCAGGCCAGCGGGTTGCCGGTGTAGGTGTGTCCGTGGAAGAAGGTCCGCGAATCCTCGGCGTCGCCCAGGAAGCCCTCGTAGATCCGTTCGCTGGTGAGGGTGGCCGCGAGCGGGAGATAGCCGCCGGTGAGGCCCTTGCCCACGCACATCAGGTCGGGGGTCACGCCCTCGTGGTCGCAGGCGAACATCGCGCCGGTGCGCCCGAATCCGGTCGCGACCTCGTCGCAGATCAGGAGCACGCCGTGGACGTCGCACAGCTCACGGACCTGGCGCAGGTAGCCGTCGGGTTGCACGAGCATGCCCGCGGCGCCCTGGACGAGCGGCTCGACGATCACCGCCGCGACGTTTCGGCCGTGCTCGTCGAGGAGCTCGGCGAGATGCCCGGCGTCACCCGCTCGGGCCTGCCAGGTGTCGAACAAGAGCGGGCGGTAGAGCGAGTGGAAGTGCTCGATGCCACCGACCGACACCGCCCCGACGGTGTCCCCGTGGTAGGCGTTCTCGAGGCAGATGAACCCCGTCCGCTCGCTGTCGCCGCGCTGGGCCCACCACTGGAAGGCCATCTTCAGCGCCACCTCGACGGCGGTGGAGCCGCTGTCGGAGTAGAACACTCGGCTCAGCCCCGGCGGGGCGATCGCCAGCAGCTGCTCGGCGAGCTCGATCCCGGGCGCGTGGGAGAGGCCGAGCATGGTGCTGTGGGCCACGCGGCCAAGCTGGGCCTTGACGGCATCGTCGATCGCCCGCTGACGGTGGCCGTGGACGTTGCACCACAGCGAGGAGACGCCGTCGATGTAGGCGTTCCCGTAGACGTCATAAAGCGTCGTGTCTTCTGCGTGATCGATGACGATCGGCGGCTCGTCGTTCTCCCACTCTTGCTGCTGGGTGAAGGGGTGCCAGAGGTGACGGCGGTCGGCGGCGGCGAGGTCGGTGGTGGTTCTCATGCAATCAAACCTAATGGGGGGGGCGGTCGGAAACGGTTCTGGGATGAGAAACTGTGCGCGCATGGCGGGATCACCGACATCCGACGGCGGGCGCGGCCTCGAGGCGATCGTCTTCGACGTCGACGGCACCCTCGTCGACAGCGAGCGCGACGGCCACCGCGTCGCCTTCAACCGGGCCTTCGAGGAGGCCGGGCTCCCCGACCGCTGGGACGTCGACCTCTACGGAGAGCTCCTCGAGATCACCGGTGGCGACCGACGGATCAAGGCCTACTTCGAGCGGCGCGGGATGCCTGCCGGCGACGCCGCCGAGCTCGCCAGCCGCCTCCATCCCCGCAAGACCGAGATCTTCGCCGAGATGGCCCGCCAGGGCGAGATCGAGCCGCGACCCGGGATCCGCGAGCTGCTCTCAGAGCTCGACGACGGCGGCATCCGTCTGGCGGTCGCGACCACGGGCACCGGCGCCTGGGTCCACCCCCTGCTCGAGCGGGCCTTCGGCGCCGGGCGCTTCGAGGTCGTAGTCACCGCCGACGAGGCGCCGGTGCGCAAGCCCGACCCGAGCGCGCACCTGCTCGCCGTCGAGCGCCTCGGGCTCGCCGACGCGGCTTCCGCCGCCCCGGCGATCGAGGACTCGCTCAACGGCCTCCAAGCGGCCAAGTCGGCCGAGCTCGCCTGCGTGATCGTGGTCAACGACTACACGCGCGAGCAGGACTTCTCCGGTGCTGATCTGATCCTCGACGGCTTTGGCGCGGCGGACGCCCCGGCGCGCGTGTTGAGCGATCCCCACGGGTTGGAGCCGCACGGGCGCTTGGACGTGGAGACGCTGAGGAGGCTGGTGG
>JALYZL010000067.1 GCA_030948875.1 Actinomycetota bacterium | reverse complement strand
ATCCTGCTCGTGATGCTCGCGCTGGTCGTCCTCCTCATGCTCGGGCCGCACATGCACCTCGCCGGCCAGCGGACGGTCCCGCTGCCCTGGGGCGGGCTCGATCGTCTTCCCCTGCTCGACCGGGTGGCGCCGGTGCGGATGGGGATCTACATGTTCCTGATCGTCGCGATAATCGTCGCGCTCTGGCTCGGTCAGGCGCGCCCGGGAAGGGTGGGAGCGGCGAAGTGGGTCATCGCTGCCGCCGCGCTCGTGGCGCTCGTTCCAAATCTCGGCTCCGGACTCTGGCACACGCGGATCGAGAATCCGCCGCTGTTCACAACATCGGCCTATCGCTCCGTCGTCCGCCCCGGGTCGATCGTGCTCCCGCTGCCCTTCGCGATGTGGGGCTCGAGCATGCTGTGGCAGGCCGAGACCGGCTTCAGCTTCCGGATGGCCGACGGCTACGTCGGAGCCCTCCTGCCCTCCGGCTACGCCCGCGATCTGGGGGTGCTCTCAAGCCCGCAGATCCAGCCGCAGCCGCCGGCGCTCGCGGCGTTCCTCGCCAAGCGCCGCGTTAACGTGGTGCTCGTCGACGCCCACAATTCGGGGCCGTGGCCCAAGGCTCTGTCCGCGCTCGGGCTACACCCCCGACTGATGGGCGGGGTGCTCGTGTACACGATGCCCGGCTCTGGCGCCACCGGCGCCCCCTCGGCCGGGCGCCCGGTGAGGCGACTCACCTCGCCTCGACCTTCCGCTTGAGCTCGCCCGCGCGGGCGCCGACGAGCATCGCGCGGATCACGCCCTCGACCGGCCCGCGCACGAGCATTCCGAGCATGCGGCCGAGGTCGACCTCGATCGCGTACGTCGCCCGCGTGCGGTCGTCGCCGAGGTCCTCGAGCTCCCAGCGGCCGTCGACCGACTTCAGCTCGCCCTGCTCCTGGCTCCAGCTCAGTGTCGTCGGTCCGTCGTAGGCGAAACGGACCACGGACTTGACCTTGCGAACCTTGATGTCCGACTCGGTCTCGCACAGGGTCGGCCGATCCTGGTCGTCGCGCTCGAGAGCCCGGAGCCCGTCGAGACCTCCCTGCCACTCCGGCGCAGTTTCGACGTCCTCGACCACCGCCCACACCTGGTCGATCGGAGCGTCGACCTCAGCCGTCGATGACCCATTCAGCTTCGACACCTCTCCACCTCACTGATCGTTTATGCGAGCTGCGACGTTACACGTGGTGACGCGCGGCGGCCCGCGAAGCGTCTAGCATCGTCGCGGAGCGCGGTGGCCGGGCGGCGCGGAAACCTTCTCATGTTCTCCTTTCGTTCAGCGCCCTTGCGCGCCCTATTCCTGGCGTTTGTCATCGCCCTGACGGCGAGCGGCGTCGCGCACGCCCAGCCCCCGGTCTCTGGGCCCACGCCGCCCACCCAGGGGGCGCTCTACCGCGACGGGCAAACCGACCGGTACCTGCTCGGGGGCACGTGGCTGTACCAGGCTGACCCGAGTGACGTGGGCCTCGCGCAGGCGTGGCAGAGCAACCCCTCGACCTCGGGCTGGACCGGCGTCACCGTCCCCAACGCCTACAACGCCGGACAGCTCACGCCCCCGAGCATGGCCGGCTATGTCGGCTGGTACCGCCGGGACTTCACCGTTCCCCCCGGGGCGTTCCCGAAATATGTCAAGAAGACCGACCAGCACTGGATCGTCAACTTCCAGTCGGTCAACTACTCGATGACCGTATGGCTCAACGGGCGCCGGATCGGCAGCCACACCGGCGCCTACCTGCCCTTCGAGTTTGACGTGACCGGCCTGCGCAGCGGAGTCAACCGGCTCGTCGTGCGCATCGACAACCGGCGCGGCCCGTCAGACTTCCCGCCGGGCCCCGGCGGCCAGTGGTGGAATTACGGCGGCCTGCTCGAGGAAGTGTACCTGCGCGCTGTGGCGGGCGGAGATATCTCCCAGGTCCAGGTGCGCCCGGTGCTCCCGTGCCCGACGTGCGCTGCCAAGATCGACGAGCAGGCGCTGATCCGCAACCTCACGGGGGCACCCCTGGCCGTGCGCCTGCACGGGTTCTACGGAGGCGTTCCGCTCGACTTCGGTCAGGCGACGATCGCCCCGCACGCGACGTGGACGGCGACGGCGACCGCGACGATCCGCCACCCCAGCCTGTGGGCGCCGGGCCACCCCACGCTCTACCGCGCGACCCTGAACCTGACCGATGCCAAGGGCAGGAGCCTCGGCGGGTACCTCGACTACAGCGGGATCCGCAGCATCACCGTCAAGGGCGGACGGCTCGAGCTCAACGGACGTCTGCTCAACCTGCGTGGCTTCAACTTGCACGACCAGGCCATGGCGACGGGCGCGGCGATGAGCGTCGCCCGGATGGGCCAGCTACTCGGCTACGCGCGATCGCTTGGCGCGGACGCGATCCGCGTCCACTACCCGATTCCTCAGGCGATGATGGAGATGGCCGATGAGCAGGGGATCCTCGTGTGGTCGGAGATCCCCGTCTACCAGCTGCGGCCAGTGGAGCTGACCGATCCGAGCGTGATCGCGCGAGCGCTGGCACTGCTCAAGGTGAACATCCTCGCCAACCAGAATCACCCGTCGGTGATGGTATGGAGCATCGGCAACGAGCTCCGCAGTCCAGCGTCCTACGCCGAGGCGAACTACATCGCCAGGGCGTCGGCGCTCAGCCGCCAGCTCGACCCCACCCGGCCCGTCGCCCTGGCCGTGAGCGCCTGGCCCGGACTCGCCTGCCAGCCCGCCTACGCGCCGCTTGGTGTCATCGGCTTCAACGACTACTTCGGCTGGTTCGACGCCGGCGACGGCTCGACCGCGGACCGCCAGGAACTGAGCCCGTTCCTCGACAACTTCCGAGCCTGCTACCCGAATCAGGCGCTGATGGTGACCGAGTTCGGGTTCGACGGTAACCGCGTCGGCCCGATCGAGGAGTACGGCACCTACGCCTTCCAGGCCGACGCGATCGCGTATCACCTCGCCGTCTTCGCCACCAAGCCGTGGCTGTCGGGCGCTATGTACTTCGCGATGCAGAACTACGTCGCCTACCCCAGCTACGTGGGCGGCGACCCGCTGTCCAATCAGCCGTTCAACGAGAAGGGCGTCGTCGACTTCCAGGGGAACCCAAAGCCTTCGGCCGCGACGATCTCCTCGATCTACCACGCGACGGTGCAGGTCGGGGCGGGACGCTAGCGCCGGGGGCCGGGCGCGGGGCCGGCCCGTGATAATTCCCGGGGGCGATGAGCGCCACGGCCACAGCCACCCCGT
Organism: Actinomycetota bacterium; assembly: GCA_030948875.1. Classification (GTDB taxonomy): domain Bacteria; phylum Actinomycetota; class Thermoleophilia; order Solirubrobacterales; family Solirubrobacteraceae; genus Palsa-465. The sequence goes on along the minus strand of JALYZL010000067.1, from coordinate 3,845 downwards.
ATGCCGGTCGCACGGCGTGGGCTCGCAACCTCGCGACGCCGGTGCGCGACTTCCTTGGTGACGAGACCGGCAGCGCCGCGGTGGTGGCCGCGGCGACCGTCGTCGCGCTGCTGTGGGCGAACTCGCCCTGGTCGCACTCCTACCAGACGTTGTGGTCCACGAACATGGCCATCCGCGTCGGGCACGCAGGCATCTCCACCGACCTGCGCCAGTGGGTCAACGAGGGCCTGATGACCTTCTTCTTCCTCGTCGTCGGCCTCGAGGCCAAACGCGAGATGGACCTCGGAGAGTTTCGAGACCGCCGCCGCATCGCCGTGCCCGTGCTCGCGGCGGTGGGCGGGATGATCGTCCCCATCGCCATCTACCTCGCCTTCAACGCCGGCGGCCCCGGCGCCCGCGGCTGGGGGGCGGCAATGTCGACCGACACCGCCTTCGCGCTCGGCGCGCTAGCACTGCTGACCCCGCGCGCGGCCACCCGGATGCGCGTCTTCCTGCTCACTCTCGCCGTCGTCGATGACCTGTGCGGGTTGGCGGTGATCGCCACCGTCTACACCTCGCACGTCTCGGTGATCGCGCTCGCGGCCGCGGCCGGGTTCCTGGCGGCGATGCTCGCTCTCCGCTACGCGCCAGCGTGGCGCCGCCCCCTGTCGGTGGCGGCCGGCGTCGGCCTGTGGGTTGCGATGTTCAAGTCGGGCGTCGACCCGGTGATCTCGGGGCTGGCGGTCGGGCTGGCGACGAGCGCCTACCCTCCCTCGCGCGAGGACGTGGAGCGCGCGACCGCGCTCGCCTACTCCTTCCGCGAGCAGCCCACCCCAGAGCTGGCCCGGTCGGTCCAGCTTGGCGTCGAATCCGCGATCTCCCCAAACGAACGGCTCCAGTACAGCCTGCACCCGTGGACGAGCTACGTGATCGTGCCGCTCTTCGCCCTTGCCAACGGTGGGGTTCACATCACCGGGACCCTGCTCGGCGACGCGGTCAGCTCGCCGATCACCCTGGGAATTTTGTTCGCGTACGTGGTCGGTAAGCCCGTGGGCATCACTGCCGCGTCGTGGATTGCCTCGCAGCCCGCCTTGCGCGGCCCGCGCCCGCCGGTGAGCGGGCCGCTCCTCGCCGCCGGCGGCGCGGTCGCGGGAATCGGGTTCACGGTCTCTCTGCTCATCTCGAGCCTGGCCTTCCACGGCCAGCGACTCGACGAAGCCAAGCTCGGTGCGCTGGGCTCGGTGATCTTGGCCCCAATCGTCGCGTGGATCCTCCTGCGCCTGGTGCGCAAGGTGCCGGCCGCGACGCGGGCGCGCCAGCTCGCGGGGACGGCCGAGGACATCCTCGACCTGTCAATGGACATCGACCCCGAGCGCGATCACATCCGCGGGCCCGAGGACGCGCCGGTGACCCTGCTCGAGTACGGCGACTTCGAATGCACCTATTGCGGCCAGGCCGAAGGGGTGATCCGAGAGCTGCTGAGCTCGACCGATGACGACGTGCGCTACGTGTGGCGCCACCTGCCGCTCAACGACGTCCATCCCAACGCCCAGCTCGCCGCCGAGGCCTCGGAGGCCGCCGCCGCCCAGGGCAAGTTCTGGGACATGCACGATCTCCTCCTCGACCACCAGGGAGCGCTGACCCTGCGTGACCTCGCCGGCTACGCAGAGCAGCTCGGCCTCGACACCAAGCGCTTCCTCAACGAGGTGCGCACGCGCGAGTACGCCCCGCGCGTCGCCGAGGACGTCGCGAGCGCCGACGAGAGCGGGGTCTCCGGCACGCCCACCTTCTTCATCAACGGCCGCCGGCACTACGGCGCCTACGACATCAGGACCCTCAAGGAGGCGGTCAAGGCCGCGGGCACGCGCGCCCGCGCGCGGGCCAAGGTGTGAGGTTTCAGATACGAGCCGGTCGGGGTAACGAATGCTCGTCGCAGGGATTCGAGCTTCGGGCAGTGGCGTTTGCTGCCGGATGCTCTTCTATGGTTATGTTCACCGTGACTTGGCCAAGCCTTGTTCGTCGGGCTGAACGGCGGCGCCGCTCCGCTGAGCAGAGCGGCGCGATCTCCAGCCGTGTGCCTTCACGCCGCGACGCACCGCGCCCCGGCGCCGGGCCCGCGCAGCAGCCTGACCGCCACCCGGCCATGGGCAGGATCGACGTCTCCCCCGTCCACGGCCGTCACTGCGATTGCGAGCGCTGCCGGAGGGCGGAGCACGCGGGGGAGCGTTCGGAGCGGTTGGGTCAGGACGGGCGGGCGGGGCGGTCCGGACGCGAGGGGCGGCGGCCCGCGGCGTAGGGGCGGGCGGGCTGGGGTTGCCGCGCGGTCGGGTTGCCCCGGCGGCGGAGCGTGTTGCGTTTCCCCTGAATGTGCGGCATTTCGCAGCACGGCTCCGGGCCGGGTGCGCGGAGCGACCCTCTCCGCGCCCGAGCGTGCACGCAGCGCTCGAGGGTTCGCCGCCGGTGATGAGACCGCGCTCGGGGCGGGGCTTGAGAAACTCGGAGCCATCCCGATGAAAGAGGCCGGGACCCTGATCGAGCTCGGTCGACACGCGCTCGGCGACCTCGCCGGTCCGGAACCCCTCCCGGCTCGCTCCCGCCCGAGAACCTCTGGCCCGCGCGGGCCGTCGCCCAGCTCTTCGCCGTCATCGTCCGAACGGGCGTCACCGGCGACTGGCTCGAGCGCCAGAGAGATCTCGACCACGATCAGCCCGTCCGCCGTGCCCCGCGTGGGCGATGAGCTGACGTGGACTGACGGCGGGGTACCGCGCAGCGCGACGCTCGGGTAGTCCCGGCTACCGTCCACCCATGCCCTCCGCTGCGCTGCGCCGGGTCGATGCGCTGATCGGCGTTGGTCTGCGCCTCGCGCGGACCGCTCCGAGCGGGAAGATCGTGCTGGCCCGTCTGGCGCGGACGATCGAGTCGGAGTGGATCCCGCGGCCGTGGGGGGAGGAGATTGCCGCCGCGCTCGAAGCGGCGGCCGGCGAACGCCCCGAGCCAATCCCGGCCCGCACCGTGGAGTGCGCGCTGCGCGGCGCTTGGGGGGTCACGGCGACCGAGGAGCTCGACGAGCTCGAGCTCGAGCCGGTCGCCGTCACGCCAACGGCGCAGGTCCATCGCGGCGTGCTCGACGGCGGGGCGGTGGCGGTGAAACTGCTGCGGCCGGGCATTGCCGCCACCGTGCGCCAGGACCTGCTGCTCCTCGACGGCCTGCTCAGTCCGCTCGGCGCGGCCTTCCCGGCCCTCGACCCGGGCGCGCTCATCGGCGAGGCGCGCGTGCGAATCCAGGATGAGCTCGACCTCGAGCACGAGGCGCAGGTGCAGCGCCGCTTCCACCGCGCCCTGCGCTCCCATCCCTTCCTCACCGTGCCGGCGCCCGTCACCCGTCTCGCCCACCCCACGGTGCTGGTCAGCGAGTGGGTTTACGGTGTCCCGATCTCGCGCGCGCCGGAGCCCGACGTGGCGGCGTCGCGGCTCGTCGCCTTCGTGATCGGCGCGGCGCGGTTCGGGGTGATGCACGCCGACCCCGATCTCGAAGACCTGCTCGTGCTGCCCGATGGGCGGCTGGCGATCCTCGACTTCGGTGCCACCCGGACCGTCACACTGGATCGGGTCCAAAGCGCGGATGCAGCGCTCGAGGCGTTCGCCACCGGTGACGAGGCCGCGCTCGGGGCGGCGCTGGCAAAGCTCGGAGCCCTTCCGGAGCGGGAGGCCGGTAGCCTCATCGAGCTCGGCCGGCACGCCCTCGGCGACCTCGCCGGCCAGGGCCCGTCGCGGCTCGACACGCCGGCGGTGACCGCGGCCCGAGACCGATTGCTGCAGCGACCCGACGCAATCGGGCGCCTCGTCGTCGCCGGCTCGCTCCCGCC
>JALYZL010000055.1 GCA_030948875.1 Actinomycetota bacterium | reverse complement strand
AGCTCTCGACCTGGATGCGGCGATAGCGCTGCTTGATGTGTTGAGGCAGGGGGACGCAAAGGATGGAGCGTGAGGTCCGCATTGCCATCAACGCCGACGCGGATCTCGTCGCCGCTCGCGCGGAGGGACGCGCCATGGCCGAACGGCTCGGTTTTCCCCGCCCTGACCCGACACTGATAGCGACCGCCATCTCGGAAGTAGCCCGCAACATCGTCGTACACGTCGGCCGGGGCGAGATAGTCCTCAAGCCGGTTGAGGATCGTGACCGCTATGGCCTCGTTGTGATCGCCAGCGACGACGGGGCCGGGATCCGCGATGTCGAGGCGGCGCTGCGCGACGACTTCAGCGGGCGGGGCGGCCTCGGACTGGGCCTACCCGGAGCGCGGCGGCTCATGGACGACTTCGCGGTCGAGTCAGACGCCGACAATGGCACCACCGTGACGATGAGCAAGTGGAGGTTCCGAGACGAGCTCGCGCGCCTACGAGACGAGCGCCGACGACGTGCGTGAGCGAGCGGCGCGGGAACCGGTCGAGTGGGGGGTCGCCGAGAGGTGCCGGCGTGGCGAAGTGACCAGCGGGGATCTCGCGGTGGTCAGGCTGCTGCCGGAGGGCGCACTGGTGGCGGGGATCGACGGGCTCGGGCACGGCACCGAAGCCGCCCACGCGGCCCGAAAGGCGGCGGACGTGGTACGCGAAAGCCCCACTCAAGACCTCGTCTCGCTGATCCAGCGCTGCCATGCCGCCCTGAGGGGTACGCGTGGGGCAGCGGTCAGCCTCGCCTTCGTCTCCTCTTCTCAGGGCGCGATGACCTGGCTCGGCGTCGGCAATGTGGAGGGGCGGATCTTGAGCGGCGACCCCTCGGTAACGCGGCCAAACGGCTCGCTCGCCCTTGGTCGAGGTGTGCCCGGGCACGAGCTCCCCAGGGTGAGAACCGCAACCCTCGATGTGTACCCGGGTGACGTCATCCTTCTGGCCACCGATGGTATTGAGGCCGCGTTCGCGGACTCGCTCGACATCTCCGGCTCGACCCAGGCGATAAGCCAGCGCATCCTTGCAGACCACTGGAAGCGGACGGACGACGCTCTGGTGGTGGCCGTCCGTTATCTCGGGGTGCGATCGTGAGCGGCGTCCCCATCGAAGGGGCACCGTTCCGGGCCGCTTATGCGTCCGCGCTACGCGAGTATCTGCGCGCCTCGACCGAGACCTCGCTGCGAGTGGCGTACGAGCTCGGGCGCCAGGCGGTGAGCCAGCCCTTGAGCGTGCTCGACCTTGCCATCGCACATCAGGAGGCGGTCGGCTCGGTGCTCGCGGACGCTTCTGACCTGGCCCAGGCTCAGAAGCACACCCGGCTGGCCAGCGACTTCTTCCTCGAAAGCCTCTCCAGCTTCGAGATGATCCAGCGTGGCTTCAAGGATGCTCAGCAGGCCCTGTCACTCGAACGGCGCCAGATCGAGCTTTCGCGTCAGCTGTCGTCCTTCCTTGCCGACGCCTCACTCGCGCTCCACGCCTCCGATTTGCTGGGAGAGATGCTGCGGCTAGTGGCGGAGCAGGCGCGCGAGCTCGTCGGCGCCGACTGCTGCGTGGCCACAGTCGCATTGGAAGGCCGTCCTCGGGCCGCCGAAGCGGCTTCTCACCCGGAGCTTGACTGGCATTGGACCACGTTCGTTCGATGGCTTGACCTGTTCGCGATCTACCGGCTGGTGCGCCGGAGCGGCGGCTCGGTACGGATGACCGGCGACCAGCTCGAGCGCCTGCCCTGGTTCAACAGCTCCGCCGGCAGTCGTCCGCTTCGGGGATGGCTCGCCGCGTCGTTGACCACTTTGGACGGATCCGAGCTCGGCGCCATCCAGTTGTTCGACAAAGAGGAGGGGGACTTCACCGCCGACGACGAGGCCGCCCTGGTTCATCTCGCCCAGACGGCATCGGCCGCAGTCGAGAGGGCGAGGCTCTACCAAGAGCGCAGCTAGCTGCGGGCATGAATTCCCGACGGCGACCGGATGTCCGGTCGGATGGTCCTGGAATTGGCGAAGCCGCGGTTGACCTGCCGCCTCGCTGATGTTGGCGCGTGGCAGTCGGAGCGTTGCCACCTGCAAAGTGGTGTTCCGCAAGGAGGTGGGCGTAGGCACAGCGGCGTGGGCTGATTGGTGCGTTCATCATCGGGGCGCTGCTCGTCCCGTCGGAAATGGCGCTGCTGGGCCGTTGAAACTGGTGTCACCAAAGCTGCTCGCGCGGCTTCATAGCCGGCTCGGGGCGATCGCGGAGGAGGCGGGGATCGGTCTAACCTTGCCCGATGCAGCGGAAAGATGTTGCGCGGAGGGCACTGAGCGGCGGTGATCATGACACCCGATTGATCACCTGGAACGTGGCCCGGCGCAGCTCGGGAATTGTCGAACAGGCCACCGTGCTGGCCGCCCGAGACCCGAGCATCGTCGCCCTTCAGGAAGTCACCCGCCAGACACTTCCGCTCTGGCGCCACGCTTTCGCGCTGATGGGCCTCTCGCACTTCCGCGCCTCGCTCGATGCCGCCGATCCGGCCCGCGAACCTGCGGCGCGTCGGCGGACCGGAGTGATGCTCGCCGCCCGAGTTCCGTTGGTCGACGTCGAGCGACCGCTCTCTGTCCCATGGCCAGAAACCTCTCTGTGTGCCGCCACAAGGACGCCGCATGGGCTGGTGGACATCTTTTGCGTCCACGTCCCCAACGCGGCCAACGGGCAAGTGAAGGTGCAAACGCTCCAAGGCATCCGCGACGGCCTCACCCACGCCTCGCGCGCGCCGCGGGTGGTCTGCGGCGATCTCAACACGCCCCGCCGTGAGCTGACCACGGGCGAAGTGCTGTCCTTCGCCCGGAATGCTCGCGGACGCCTGCGCCGCGAGCGAGGGTCCGAGTGGGACGAGGCCGAGCTGGGCGTGGTCCCCGGGCTCAGCGAGCTCGGGTACCGCGACGCCTATCGCTCCCTGCACGGCTACGCACGCAGCGAGCCAAGCTGGACCTGGAAACGCATCGCCGGCCATGACGGCGGGTGGCGCATTGACCACGTCTTCGTCTCGGTCCAACTGCAACCTGTCGCTTGCGTCTATCACCACGCATGGCGC
>JALYZL010000042.1 GCA_030948875.1 Actinomycetota bacterium | reverse complement strand
GGATGGCCGAGCGCACGCGCTCGAGCAATTCGGCGACCTCGAGGTCGCCGCCGATGGCCAGCGCCCGCTCGCAGGCCGCGAGGCATTCGGTCGTGCGGTCGGTGCGGGCGAGCGCGTGGGCGTAGCGCGAGCACGCCGCGGGCGAATCTGGCTCCAGCCGGGTCGCGGCCTCGCACGCCGACACCTCGCCTCCGAGGTCGCCCGCGAGATGGTAGGCAAGCGCGAGGTCGAGCAGCCCCTCCACCGAAGGCGAGATCATGCGGGCGCGCTCGAGGGCGGCGAGCGCCCCGGCACGATCCATAAGACGCAGGCGCAGACGCCCGAGCCGCTCCCACGCCGAGGCGTCGGCGGGGGCCCGCTCCGCCGCCCGCAGCGCCGCTTCGGCAGCAAGGTCGATCGCCCCCATGTCCGCGTAGATCCGCGACGCGTACCGCTCTGGCGTCGGCCGCTCGACGTCGACCCGCGCCCAGTCACGAACCGTGCGCGCGGCGGCAGGGAGATTGCCCGCCTGCCAGAAGGCCACCGTGAGCAGCCGCAGCACCTGGGGGTTCGAGGGATCGGCGTCGCGCGCGTAGATGAGCCGCCGTGAGGCGAGCTCGGGCTTGCCCTCGGCGAGCGCGTGCTGGGCGGCGGTCATGAAGCGTTGCGCCCGGTCGGACGCGGCATCAGGCGTCGAGAAGTCGACGAACTCCAGCGAACCTGCCGGGATCGTGCGCACGCCGACGCTGAAGGTGACCCGGGCCCACTGCTTGATGTCGTCCTCGTCGCCCGAGAAGTAGATGCCGGTGACCGTGCCTACGCCCCACTCGGGATAGGAAAGGCAGCGCGCGTAGCTGTGCACGACCGAGTGGTCGGGGACGCGCGAGCCGAACGGGTCGTTGCGCGAGCGGTCCTCGGCCGCGGCGCGGCTGCGCTGCTCGGCCTCGTAGGCGCGCCGGCCCTCCTCGGCACGGGCCGCGCGGGTGGCGGCGACCGAGACCTTGACCGCGGTGCGGGTAACGCGACCGCCACGCGAGGTCTCAGCCAGTCGCTCGAGCTCGTCGGCGGCCTCGTTGATCGCCTGCAGGTGGCGCTGGTGCTCGTGCTGGCGCCCGGGAGGGGCGATGTCGGGATGCCAGCGCTTGGCCATCCTCCGCCGTGCGAGCTGGACGGCGCGCTGATCGAAAGGCGGTTCGAGCTCGAGCAGTAGGAGCGCCTGCTCTACGTCGAGGATTCGGGGCATGACCTGATTACGTTAGCGGGACGGCTGCGCTTGCGTCCGTCGGCCTCCGGTACCCCGTCATCGCTTGTTGTGAACCCTGAAGCTGACGCTCGCTGGCGCGTAAACCGAATCGCCCGCATAGACGGTGCGTAGCGACCGGTTCGAACCCGGCGAGAGCACGAAGGACGCCTTTCCGGAGCGCCCGGTAAGTGCCGTGAGCGTGCGGCGGCCGTCGGTGATCGAGATCGGGGCCCCGCCGACGCTCGCGCCGTTCGAGGTCACCAGGTAGAGGGTGCCGTGTGCCGGGTGGCCGGTCTGCGCGACCACCGTCTGGCTACGCGGGGCGAAGTACGAGCACACGAGGGCCTTGACGGTGACCACCGCCCCGGTGGTGGTGAGGAAGAGCTCGAAGTGGCGATCCACCGAGGCGAGCTCGATCTGGCCAGCCGACTGGGAGAGCATGTGCAGCCCGCCCGTCGCTCCAAGCACGGTGCCGAGCACCTTCCGGCCGGCGCTCACGGTCACGGTGGTACCCGAGAGCTTGACCTTCACCAGCGTGCCGCGCCCGTCGGCGACCGAGACCGAGCCCCCACGCACGCTCCCGCGCAGCCGCAGCGCCCCGAACTGACCGCCCACCTGGCGCCGGACCGCAACCGAGCATCGCATCAGCGGAGGCGAGGCCGAGAGCACCGTCGGGTACCGGATCGTCCATTTGAAGGACTGGATGTTCGTCCGACCACCGGTATCGGTCGCCGAGACCGCAACCGTCGAAGTCCCCGCCTGGGTCGGCGTCCCCCGGACGACGCCGGTCGCGCTGTCGATCGCCAGACCCGCCGGAAGCCCAGTCGCGCGGTAGGTGAGGGTCGCGTTGGTGGCGTCGGTCGCGGTGATCCGCAGGCTCACCTTCTTCCCCAGGGTCGAGGACTGCGTCCCCGGGTTAGCCAGGGTCACCGTCTCGCACAGCGCGACCGCCAGTGTCGGAGCGATCGGCGTGCCGAGCCCCGAGGCCATGTCGTAGCCCGGGCCGGCGGCGAATCGCCCGCCGTTGGTACCGGTGAAGTCGTTATTCCCGGCGGTCACGTCGTTGAAGGCGCTGGCGTACTGGGGGCCCCCGGCGACACGGTAGAGGGCGGGATTGGCGAACCCGACCGAGGTCCCGGTGCAGGCGGGCGACGCGTCCGCAAGCGCAACCAGGGATGCCCACACCGGCGCTGCGGCGCTCGTGCCCCCGATCCCGCTCCAGGCTCCCTGGTAGTAGATGAGGTATCCGGTGAAGGGATCGGCGTTGGCGGAGACGTCGGGAACCTGGCGGCAGTATCCGGTCGACGCACCGCACGGCGACCCGCTCGATCTGGCATTGATCACGTTCAGCGAGGACGGCGCCCCCGACTGGTAGGAGGGCATCTTCGTCAGCGTCGAGATCCCGCCGCCTCCGGCGCCGGCGTTCGCACCGAGCAGCGCACCGATGCTGCCACCGTTGTTCCACACCGACTGCGACGGGGGCGGCCCCGGGGACGCCATGCTGGTGCCTCCCACCCCGGTGACGAAGGGCTGGCTCGAGGGGTCATCGACGGCCGGCGCCACGGTGAGGTTCTGCCCGGCGGTGAAGCAGTCCTCGGAGCCGTTGTCGCCGGCGGCCGAGATGATCGTCTGGCCCTGGGCAGCGGCCTCTTCGAAGAGCGTGCTCTCGGCGGTCGCGTCGGGCGGTCCCTCCATCGGTTCACACTGACCCCAAGAGGTGGTGATGATCTTCGCCCGGTCTTGGCTGATGATCGCGTTGTAGGTGTCGTAGGGCCCCGCTCCGGGCGCGCCGGAGTTCGAGTTCGGGCCCTGGTAGACGATGATGCTGGCCTTCGGGGCCAGGCCGATCACATCCTCGATGTCGAGCGCCGCTTCGCCGGTACCGGCACCGGTGCCCGCGCCGCCGTCGACGGGGACGTAGGACACCGCGGCGCTCGTCCCGTAGCACGACTGATAGCCCGCGATGTCGTTGGGGTCGTTGGGCTCGAGCTCGTAGACCGCGACCGTCTGGCCCGCGCCCAGGTCCCCGGCCGCGTACAGACCCGAGAAGCTGTAGGCAGCGGCGATTTGGTCAGCCGTGTAGGCCTGCTGGCCTGGAGCGGCGGCGCTCGCGGCGGCGCACGGCTGCGGACCCCCGGTGGCCACATGGGGCGCGGTCAGCGGGGTGCGGCGCGTGGCGTGCGGGCGCAGCGCCCGTGGCTGCGGAAGCGACAGCGAGTCGAGCCCGACGACGCCTTGCACGAGGCCCGCGACGCTCGCGTCGATCAGGGGCGCTGCGGTGTTGGCGACGGCGATGCGCCCGCTCGGCCCGAGCACACGCGCGAACGAGATCGAGAATGCGCTCGAGAGCGCGCCGGCGGTGGCGGTGACGGGGATCGCCAACCCGTTGGCGGTCACTGGCCCAGGATCGAGGCCGTGCGCGCTCAGCGAGGACCGCACCGCCGCGATCTGCGCCGGGGTCGGGCCGAAGCGCTGGGCAAACTGCGCCACCGACAGATATTGGCGATACACACTCGATCCCGGGCTCGACACCGCGCTCGCGAAGGCGGCGAGCCCGGCGGGGTCGCGCGGTGCGAGCGCGACCGTGACGCCGAGCTTGGTGGCAGGCGAGAGCAGGCCGAGCACCCGCAAGGGGGCGGGGATCAGGGCGGCCGAGCCGACGCGGACCCCACGGGCGGACGCGGCAACTGCCCCAGGGGGGGAGACGGCAGCGATCACCGCAGCGCCGCACGCGGCCAACGCAAGCGTGCGTGGCACGCGGGTCATCGGGAGCCTCCAGAGCATGAGCAGCCGGCGCAGAGTAGCGACTGATGGCAGAGCGGGCGCCGGCGGTCCACGTCGATACGGCGAGCCCGAGGGCACGGCACCCGGGCCGCTACGCTCTCAAATAGCTCGCATGGCCAGCCAATACATCTTTACCACCCGCAAGCTCTCCCGCCGCTACCCGCCCTCGCAGCAGGTCCTCACCGACATCTCGCTCTCCTTTCTCCCCGGGGCGAAGATCGGGGTGCTCGGATATAACGGCGCCGGCAAGTCGACGCTCCTGCGGGTCATGGCCGGCCTCGACACCGAGTTCGACGGCCACGCGCAGCTCTCCCCCGCGGCTACCGCGGGGATGCTCTCGCAGGAGCCCGAGCTCGATCCCGGCAAGGATGTGCGCGGGAACGTCGAGGACGGCGTCGCCGAGATCCGCGCCCTGCTCGACCGCTTCAACGAGCTGTCGATGAACTACTCCGAGGACACCGCGGATGAGTTCTCCGTCGTGCAGGAGCGGATCGACGCGGTCGACGGCTGGAACCTCGACACCACGCTCGAGGTCGCCATGGACGCGCTCCGCTGCCCGCCCGCAGACGCCGATATCGCCACGCTCTCGGGCGGCGAGCGGCGCCGGGTGGCACTGTGCCGCCTGCTCCTGCGCCAGCCCGACCTGCTGTTGCTCGACGAGCCCACCAACCACCTCGACGCCGAGTCGGTGGCCTGGCTCGAGACCCACCTGCGCGACTACTCGGGCACCGTGGTGGCGGTCACCCACGACCGGTACTTCCTCGACAACGTCGCAGGCTGGATCCTCGAGCTCGACCGGGGCCGCGGCGTCCCCTACGAAGGCAACTACACGGGCTGGCTCGAGCAGAAGCACAAGCGGCTCGAAACCGAGGCACGACAGGAGACCACCCGCCGCAAGACGATCGAGCGCGAGCTCGAGTGGGTGCGGATGAACGCCAGCGCCCGCCGCAACAAGCCCAAGGCGCGCCTGAACGCCTACGAGGCGCTGCTGGCCCAGGACCGCAACGTCAAGCTCGATCAGGTCCAGATCCACATCCCCGCCGGTCCCCGGCTCGGCGACGTGGTGGTGGAGTCCGAGAACCTGACCAAGGCCTACGGCGAGCGGCTGCTCATCGACGGCCTCGACTTCAAGCTCCCGCGCGGGGGCATCGTCGGCGTCATCGGCCCCAACGGCGCCGGCAAGACCACGCTGATGCGGATGATCGCCGGGCAGGAGCACCCCGACAGCGGCGCGCTGCGGATCGGCGAGACCGTGGAGCTCGCCTACGTGGACCAGTCGCGCGACGCGCTCGACCCCGAGAAGACCGTGTGGGAGGAGGTCTCCGACGGCGCAGAGCAGATCTCGCTGGGCGACCGCCAAGTGAACAGCCGCGCCTATGTCGCGGGCTTCAACTTCAAGGGCTCCGACCAACAGAAGAAGGTGTCCAAGCTCTCGGGCGGTGAGCGCAACCGTCTCCACCTCGCGAAGCTGCTGCGGCGCGGCGGCAACCTGCTCCTTCTCGACGAGCCCACCAACGACCTCGATACCGACACCCTGCGCGCGCTCGAGGAGGCGCTGCTCGCCTTCGCCGGGTGCGCGGTGGTCGTCTCCCACGACCGCTGGTTCCTCGACCGCATCGCCACCCACGTGCTCGCGTTCGAGGGCGACTCGCAGGTGCGCTGGTTCGAGGGCAACTTCGAGGCCTACGAGAGCTTTCGGCACGACCAGCTCGGCGCCGAAGCCGACCGCCCGAAGCGCATCACCTACAAGAAGCTCGTCCGCGGCTAACGGCTAGCAGCTAGCGCGCCAGCTCGCCGAGCACGCGCCCCAGCTCGCCAGCGTCCGCTGCCACCGCGTCGGCGTCGCTCAGCCCCTCGACGCCGTAGGGCCCCGTCGCCACCGCCACGCAGCGCACCCCGTCGGCCCGGGCGCAGGCGATGTCCAGCGGGGTGTCGCCGATCACGATCGTCCGCTCGCGCGGATGGGGCATACCGTCCTCGCCCGCGCGGCGACGGGCGATGGCCGGGAGCTCAGAGCGATCTTCGGAATCGGATCCGAACGCACCCTGCCCGGAGGGGAAGTCCTTGCCGATCCCGGCCCGGGCCAGCTTCAGCCGCGCGATCGGCTCGAAGTTCCCGGTCAGCAGCGCGAGGGCAAAACGACCGTCGGTCGAGAGCGAGTCCAGGAGCTCGGGGATGCCCGGGAGCACGGTGTGCGAGAGGTCGGGCGGGCACAGGTGCGCGTACTCGCGGCAGCACGCCTCCCGCACGGCGTCGGCACCATCGTCGATCTCACGAGCCGATATCCCGGCCTGGAGGAGCATGAGTCGCGCGATCTCGCCGTCGGTGCGCCCCGCCGGGTGCACCGAGGGCCGCAGCGCCTCGGGGGCCTCGACGCCGTGGGCCTCCCGCAGGGCCGCGTGCAGCGCCTCGCGGTGCGCCTCGGTGGCACCGGTGACGAGCGTGCCATCGATGTCGAATAGCAGGAGAAGCACCGGTCGCCGCGCTTAGCGCTCGAACGATATGCCGGGCTCGAGTCGCTGTGCGAAGGCGGCGATCAAGCGCGCCGCCGCGTCGACATCGTCGAGCGCGACCGTCTCCACCGGCGAATGCATGTAGCGCAGCGGGACCGACACGAGCCCCGTGGGGATCCCCTCACGCGTCAGGTGAATGGCGTCTGCGTCGGTGCCCGTGCCGCGCCCGAGCGATTCGACGGTGTAGTCGATCTTGGCCTCCTCGGCGGCCTCGTGGAGGAGCTCGGCTACCCGCGGATGGAGCGTTGCGCCGTAGGCGATCACCGGCCCCGAGCCGAGTGTGTGCTTGGTCATCGGGCCGAGCTCGACCCCGCGTTGGTCGGTCGCGAAGGTGACATCGACGGCGATGGCGACGTCGGGGCCGAGCGCGTAGGCGCTCGTGCGGGACCCGGCGAAGCTAATCTCCTCCTGGGCGACCGCCAGCGCCACGACGTCCCCCGGGGCGCCTCCGATCTCGGCGACGCGCCGAGCCGCTTCGGCGGCCACGTAGCAGCCCACCCGGTTATCGAGCGAGCGGGACACAAGGCGGTCGTTGGGGAACTCAACGGGGCTGGCCTCGATCACCGCGAAATCGCCGATGCGGACGCGCGCCTTGGCCTCCTCACCATCCTTGGCCCCGATATCGATGACCAGGTCCTTGATCTCAGGCACCTGCTTGCGCTCCTCCTCCGTGAGCAGGTGGACGGGCTTGCGACCGATCACCCCGGCGACCGGCCCGCCGCGCGTTGACAGGCTCACCCGCTGGCCGACGAGGACCATCGTGTCCCAGCCGCCGATGTTCCCGAAGTGGAGGTGCCCGTCGTCGCCGATGTGCGTCACGTGCAGGCCGATCTCGTCGATGTGCCCGACGATCGCGAGCATCGGACCGTCGCCGGGCGCGCGCGCCGGCACCCGAGCCGACGAGGACCCGACCTTGTCCGCCTTGACCTCGGCGAACTCAGCGCACCACTCGCGCCACACCCGGGCGGCGCCCGACTCGTGCCCCGACGGGGCAGGGGCGGTGATGAGCCGCCTGAGGAGCGTGGGGACGGGCACGGCGCGTCAGCCGAGGAGCTCGCGCAGCACGAGCTGGAGGATCCCGCCGTGGCGGTAATAGCGCTGCTCGTTGGGAGTGTCGATGCGGACCGTCACCGTGAACTCGGTCGAGTCCGCCTTCACGGTGATCGCACGTGGGATCTCCTCGGCGTCGGCGAGGCCGGCGACCTGAAACACCTCATGCCCGGTGAGCCCGAGCGACTGCACCGAGTCGCCGTCCTTGAACTGCAGCGGCAGCACGCCCATCCCCACCAGGTTGGAGCGATGGATGCGCTCGAAGCTCTGCGCGATGACCGCGCGCACACCGAGCAGGCGCGTCCCCTTGGCCGCCCAGTCGCGCGACGAGCCCGAGCCGTACTCCTTGCCGGCGAGCACCACCAGCGGCGTGCCCTCCTCCTGGTAGCGCATGGCGGCGTCGTAGATCGACATCTGCTCCTCGTCGGGCAAGTGCAGGGTCTCTCCCCCCTCAGGAAGCGGACCCCGCCCACCCCCCAGCTGATTACGCAGGCGGATGTTGGCGAACGTCCCCCGCATCATCACCTCGTGGTTGCCGCGCCGCGAGCCGTAGGAGTTGAAGTCCTTGGGCTCCACTCCGTGCTCGATCAAGTAATCGCCCGCAGGTCCGTCGCGCTTGATCGAGCCAGCGGGTGAGATGTGGTCGGTGGTGACGCTGTCCCCGAGCACGGCGAGGACGCGGGCCCCTTTGATGTCTCGGGTCGGCTCGGGCTCGCGCGGAAGGTTCTCGAAGAACGGCGGGCGGCGCACGTAGGTCGAGTCCTCACCCCACTCGAAGCTGTCGCGACCACCGGCTTCGCCGACGGTGCCCGGCACCTCGAGCGAGTTCCAGCGCTCGTCGCCGTCGAACACCTCCGCGTAGCTCGTGCGGAACATGTCGGACTGGACCGCGTCGAGCACGGTCTCGGAGACCTCGGCGGCGCTCGGCCAGATGTCTTTCAGGTACACGGCCTCGCCATGCTCGTCCTCGCCCAGCGGCTCGGCGTAGAGATCGATGTCCATCGTGCCCGCGAGCGCGTAGGCGACGCACAGCGGCGGTGAGGCAAGATAGTTCATCTTCACGTCGGGGTTGATCCGGCCCTCGAAGTTGCGATTGCCGGAGAGAACGGAGACGACGGCCAGATCGGCCTCGTTGACCGCTTCTGAGATCTCCTTGGGCAGCGGCCCGCTGTTGCCGATGCACGTCGTACACCCGTAGCCGACGAGGTTGAAGCCGAGCGCCTCCAGGTACTCGGTTAGGCCCGAGCGGTCGAGGTACTCGGTCACCACCTTCGATCCCGGCGCCAGCGAAGTCTTGACCCACGGCTTGGCCTGGAGCCCGCGCTGTACCGCGTTGCGGGCGAGCAGGCCCGCCCCCACCATCACCGACGGGTTCGACGTGTTCGTGCAGCTGGTGATGGCGGCGATGACCACGTGACCGTGGTGCAGCTCGGTCTCGGTCCCGTCGGCGAGGGTCACGCTGGCGGTCGCGTTCCCGCGCTCGGCCACCTGGGCCGAGCTCGCGTGGCCGGGCTCGTGGCCCGGCCCGTTGGGACGGTGCGAGGAAACGGGATCGCTGGCCGGGAAGCTCTCCTCGATCGCCTCGTCCTCTTCTGACTCTTCTGGCAGATAGCCCTCGAGCGCCTCCCGGAACGCCGTCTTGGCGTCAGTCAGCGAGACGCGATCCTGGGGACGCTTGGGCCCGGCGATGCTCGGCACCACGTCGGAGAGGTCGAGCTCGATGGTGTCGCTGTAGGTCGGCTCCTCGGAGCTCTCGTCGTGCCACATTCCCTGTTCCTTGGCATAGGCCTCGACGAGCTCGATGAGCGCCTTGGGCCGCCCCGAGAACTCGAGGTAGCGCAGGGTTTCGGCGTCGATCGGGAAGATCGCGCACGTCGATCCGAACTCGGGCGACATGTTGCCGATCGTGGCCCGGTCCGCGAGCGGCAGGGCGGCGAGCCCGGGGCCGTAGAACTCGACGAACTTGCCCACGACGCCGAGCTTGCGGAGCATCTCGGTGACCGTGAGCACGAGGTCGGTGGCGGTGGCACCCTCGGGGAGCTCGCCAGTGAGCTTGAAGCCGATGACCTGGGGGATGAGCATCGACATCGGCTGGCCGAGCATCGCCGCCTCGGCCTCGATCCCCCCCACGCCCCAGCCGAGGACGCCGAGCCCGTTGATCATCGTGGTGTGCGAGTCGGTGCCGACCAGCGTGTCGGGATAGGCGCGGGGTGGGTGGGGACCGGATTCATCCACAAACACCACCCGGGCGAGGTACTCGAGGTTGACCTGGTGGACGATCCCGGTATCGGGCGGGACGACCGAGAAATTGTCGAACGCTCCCTGACCCCAGCGCAGGAAGGCGTAGCGCTCCTGGTTGCGTTCGAACTCGAGCTCGGCGTTGCGCTCGAAGGCCTGCGCGGTGCCGAAGACATCGACCTGCACCGAGTGGTCGATCACGAGCTCGGCGGGCACGAGCGGATTGATCTTCTCGGCGTCGCCGCCAAGCTCGGTCATGGCGTCACGCATCGCCGCCAGATCGACGATCGCCGGGACGCCGGTGAAGTCCTGCATCACCACCCGCGCCGGAGTGAAGGCGATCTCCTCGCTCGGCTCCGCCTTTGCGTTCCAGCTCGCGAGCGCCTCGATGTCCTGCGCGCGGATCGACTCGCCGTCCTCGTTGCGGAGCAGGTTCTCGAGCAGCACCTTGAGCGAGAAGGGCAGGCGGGCGACGTCGTAGGAGGCCTGCAGCGCATCGAGGCGGAAAATCTCGAAGGAGCGGTCACCGACGGCAAGCGTGGCCTTCGCATCGAAGCTGTTGGTGGACATTCGGCCTCCTGGGCTCGGGTGGAGCCACATAACTCTAGGCGAGCGCAGACTCGATGCGCGTATTGGAGCGCTGGCGGCTGCGCGGCGCGACGCGTCATCACACCGATGTGCTTGTCTTAATTCTCGATGGACTCGCTCGAACCGAGGGCCCGCCGCGCCGAGCGAGCGCGCGCAGATCGCAAACGCGCCGAGCGACGCCGCCGGCTCTTCGCCGTCTCCGTCGTCGTCGTGTGCGCCGTCGTGATCGGCTTCGCCGTGGCGAGCAGCGGCGGCAGCAATGGCTCGACGGTTGCTGCGAAGCGCGCGCACGTGGCGCACACCCACCTGCCCAAAGGCGGGAGCGCGTACGCGCCTTTGAACGGCGCGAGCACTGGCGCCGCGTCCGCCCACACGGTCACCACCGGCGGCGTGATCTCGACCGTCTCACCGACCGCGCCCGGAGGCGCGCCGGGCACGACGCCGGTCCCCGTGCTCATGTACCACGTGATCGCAGCGCCGCCACCGGGGGCGCCCTTCCCCGGGCTCTACGTGCCCGCGAGCGAGTTCACGGCGCAGATGCAAGCCCTCAAGGGCGCCGGCTGGCACGCGGTCACGCTCGACCAGCTCAGGGCCTACTGGACGCGCGGCGTCCCCCTCGGCCCCGGCAAGCCGGTCGTCCTCACCTTCGACAACGGCTACCACTCGCAGTACGCCGAAGCCTTTTCCATGCTCCAAAAGCTGGGCTGGGTCGCCGACGAGAACATGCAGCTCACCGGGCTACCGCCCTCCCAGGGCGGTCTCACCGATCAGGAGATCAAGGCCATGGTCGCCGCGGGCTGGGAGCTCGACACCCAGGGGATTAGCCATG
>JALYZL010000015.1 GCA_030948875.1 Actinomycetota bacterium | reverse complement strand
GTATGACGCGTAGCCGACGGCTGGCCGCACCGTCCGGCGCTCCGCCCTGCCCCCGCACCCGCCGATGAGCAGCGCCCCCGCGAGCAGCCCCCGGCCCAGCAGCGCCACGACCACTAGCGCCCGCCCTGCATGTCGGCACCGTGAGCTGAGACCATCGACGGGAATACGCGGGCCGCCTCGCGCTAGGTCCCGTGCCGCACGGCGACCCATTGCCGTGCCGCGCGCTCCGGCCCCGAGATCGATTTCGCGGTGATCGAGAGCCTGATCGAAGTCGCCACCGAGCGCGGCGGCTCCAGTGCCCAGATCGCGCTCGCCGCGGATCAGCTTTCGCCTGAGCGAAGACGAGATCGCCCGGGCTCGAGGAGGCGTACGTCCCGCATCCCGTGGCCGGGCACGAGTAATGTGTCTCCCATGGACGAGGGTCTTCCGATCGCTTACCTGGTGCTCGACAAGGGCGTGCCCGTGTACGCCTCGGGTGGGGAGGAGGTCGGCACTGTCGATCACGTCGTCTCAGCCCCCGAGAAGGACATCTTTCACGGCATCGTCATGCGCGGCCCGAACCATCAGCAGTTCGTCCCCGCGGACCAGATCGCCTCGCTGCACGAGTTCGGCGTCGATCTGCTTATCGACGCCGGCGAGGCCGCCAGCCTGCCCAACCCGCATGGCGCCGCACCGGTGTGGCGCGACGACGAGCCAGGAGCGAAGCCGAGTCCCTGGAAGCATGTGATCGGGCTGTTCGGCCCCAACGGTCCGAAGCGGCACGGCTGGACGCGCGACGACTGAGGCCCGGACGCGCCGCGCCGCCGCCCGCCTGTCGAGCGGGCTGCCGCCGCATCACGGCGCCCTCCCGTGACCGCGCGCCAGACACCATCCCCCGCCCCCGCCGACCCGGGCACGATCCGTGCCCTGTGCGAGGCGACGCTGCGCCAGAACTGGCGCGAGGGACGACGCCGCCTCGACGGAGTGCCCTTCGCCTACACGTGCCCTAGTCCCGGTCACTATCCGTGGCAGTGGTACTGGGACTCGTGCTTCACCGCGGTGGTGTGGCGCCACTTCGATCCGAGCCGCTCACGTCGCGAGCTCGAGTCGCTGCTCGCCGCCCAGCGCGACGACGGCTTCATCGGCCACACGACCTTCTGGAACACGCCGCTCTCGGGTCGGCGCCGATGGACCTATAACGTGACCTCGCCGGACGCCACGATGACCGCGAGCATCCAGCCGCCCATCCTCGCCTGGGCGTGGCGCATCGCCATCGGCGATCCGGCGCAGGTGCCGGGGATCGTCCGTCACCATGCCTGGATCGCCGAGCACCGCGACCTCGACGGCGATGGCCTGATCTGGATCGTCCAGCCCGACGAATCCGGCCTCGACGCCTCGCCGCAGTTCGATGGCATCTGGAAACGACGCGCGCACGGGCGCCCCGGGTTCGTCGTGCTCGTACAGCGCAATCGGCGCCTTGGCTTCGACTTGCACCGAGTCCTGGCTGCCGGTGGTCCGGTGTGCTGCGAAGTGATGACCAACGTGATCCACAACCTCTCGCGCCTCGCGCTCGGCGAGCCGTCGCTCACGCCGGTGATCGTCGAGCGGATGTACGACCAGGCCGACGGGCTCTTCCGTCCGCTCGCCCGACCGGCGCTGCGCCACCAGGTCGCGACCACGTGGGCCGCGCTCTCGCCGCTGGCGCTTCCCGACTTGCCCGAGGCGATCGGACGCCGCCTCGTGGAGGAGCACCTGCTCGACCCGGGGAGCTTCCTGACCTCGGTCCCGCCCCCGTCGGTGGCGGTCAACGACCCTGCGTTCTCGGTCGACGACCAGGGACCGTTCGGACTCAGGCGCTATTGGCGGGGCCCGACCTGGGTCAACGCTGCGTGGCTCCTGTGGCTTGGCCTGGTGAGGCTCGGATACGCCGAGCCCGCAGCCGACCTCGCCCGTCGGCTGGGGGGCGCGATCGCGGCCGAGCGTCTGCGCGAGTACTACCACCCGTTCACCGGGGCCGGGATGGGCGCGACCGATTTCGGCTGGTCGTCGTTGATCATGGAGATGATCGACCCCGACGACCGGGCGGCCACGAGTTACCTTTAGCGCCGCCGCTGAGAAGCAACCGTCACACGCCGCGCCACGGCTGATCGCGGCCGCGAGTGTCCGAAACCGGTTGCTTATCGGCAGCAATGGCAATTCCATTAGGGTCGCCAGGCTTCGGTGACCGCGGTCGGCGGCAGGCCTGCCGCGAGCGTCTCGATCAGGCGCTCAAACGAGCGGTCGAGGTCGAGGGGCAGGGCGAAGCCGCCGGCCGCTTCGAGCGACACGAACCCGTGAAGGGCGCTCCTGATGCCGCGCACGGCGTGGATAATCTCCTCGTCCTCGAGATGCCAGGCACGGAGAACGGCGACCATCACCCCCGCCGCCGCCCCTCCGGCCTCCTCGTGCTCGGCGTCGCCCGGCGCCGGCGCCCGCAATGTCGCCGCATAAGCCCCGGGATGCGCGTGCGCATAGCTGCGGTAGGCGTGCGCCGTGGCCCGGAGCGCCTCGGCCCCGGCGCGTCCCAGCGCCGCGCGCTGCAGCGACGCCGTCAGCTCGCTGAGCCCTCGCAGGGCGATGGCGCGCATCAGGCCCTTATGGCCGTTCACATGGTGGTACAGCGAGGGCGGGCGAACGCCCAGCGACTCGGCCACGCGCGCGAGGGTCACGGCGTCGAGACCGTCGCGGTCGGCG
>JALYZL010000649.1 GCA_030948875.1 Actinomycetota bacterium | reverse complement strand
GGCACAGCGACCCCCGCGGCCGGCGCGACCGGGAACACCGGCGCGACCGGCCAGACGCCTGCCACCGGTGCGACCGGTAACACGGGTGCGACCGGCGCGACCGCGATCCCGACGCCGGCCACCGGCGCGACTGGGAACACCGGCGCGACCGGCGCGACCCCGGGCGGGGTCGCCACGCCCACGACCTCGACTACGCCCTAATCCTCTAGTTGAGCTTGAGGGTAGTAAAATCGGAACTCTCCGCGGCTTGTCGAGGGTTCGGGGTTTTGCAACGACCGTTGCGAATTGGGGCCCTGCGTTGACTTCCTGCATCTGCAGCCCCTAACGTGCAAAACTCCCGCAACGAGCGATGAGCCTAAGAACGTTCAACGTTACCTCGAGGGTCGGACGGTCCATTATGGAAAGCGGCAGTTACCTGGCAGTCATTAAAGTCGTCGGTGTTGGCGGCGGCGGAACAAATGCGGTCAACCGGATGGTCGACGCGGGCCTGCACGGCGTCGAGTTCATCTCGGCGAACACCGATGCTCAAGCCCTCGCGATGTGCGAGGCCGACATCAAGCTCAACATCGGTCATGACCTGACGAAGGGCCTCGGCGCGGGCGCTAATCCCGAAGTCGGCCATGGCGCGGCGGCGGAGTCGCGGGACGAGATCAAGGAAGCGCTGAAGGGCGCGGACATGGTGTTCGTCACGGCGGGAGAAGGCGGCGGGACCGGAACCGGCGCCGCCCCGGTGATCGCCGATATCGCCAAGAACGAGATTGGCGCTCTGACCGTAGGCGTCGTGACGCGGCCGTTCTCGTTCGAGGGCACGCAGCGCGCGCGTCAGGCCGAGGAGGGCATCCAGCGCCTCCGCGAGCAGGTGGACACGATGATCGTGATCCCGAACGAGAAGCTGCTCGCCACCGTCGAGCGCCGCACCACGATCATCGACGCCTTCCGTGAGGCCGACAACGTGCTGCGCCAGGGCGTTCAGGGCATCACCGACCTCATAACCATCCCCGGCCTGATCAACCTCGACTTCGCCGACGTGCGCACGATCATGCGCGATGCCGGCACCGCCCTGATGGGCATCGGCAGCGCCGGCGGCGAGAACCGCGCGAGCGAGGCCGCCAAGATGGCCATCTCGTCGCCGCTCCTGGAGGAGTCGGTAGAGGGGGCCACGGGGATCCTGCTCAACATCACGGGCGGCCACGACCTCGGCCTTTTCGAGGTCAACGAGGCTGCCGAGATCGTCCAGAGCGCCGCCGACAGCAACTCGAACATCATCTTCGGGGCCGTCATCGACGACACCCTCGGGGAGGACGTGCGGGTCACCGTCATCGCGACCGGGTTTGATCACGGCCACATGCGTCCGAGCGCGGCCCGCGAGCCCATCCGCCCCGCCCGGCGCGACCGCGACGTCACGCTCGATTCGCGGCAGCGGGATTCGCTGGCGATCCGCGACGACGACATCGACATCCCGTCGTTCCTGAAGAACCGGTGAGCGTGGAGCCGGCTAGCGCCGGCTCCATTGGCAGTTCGGCTGGCGCCGAACTGCCGGGCCACGGGGCCGCCGCACTTGTGCTGCACTCCTGCGGCACTAGCCTCCGCCAGCGCGTGTACTAGCCTGCAGCGGAGTGCCCTCGACCGCCGAGACCGCCCTCCGTCGCACTTCGCTCTACGAGCGTCACGCGGCTGCGGGCGCGAAGCTGGTGCCGTTCGCCGGCTGGGAGATGCCCGTCCAGTACAAGGGCATCCGCGACGAGCATCTTGCGGTGCGGCGCGATGTCGGCGTCTTCGACGTCTCCCACATGGGCGAGGTCCAGTCGCGGGGCCCCGAGGTCGTGCCCTTCCTCCAGCGTGCGCTCTCCAACGACGTGCGGCGGATCCCCGAGGGCGGCGCCCAGTACTCCGTCTTGTGCCGCGAGGACGGCGGGATCCTCGACGACCTGTTCACCTACCGGCTGGCCGACTGCGAGTTCCTCACCGTCACCAATGCCTCCAACCACGAGAAGGACCTGGCCTGGATGCAGGAGCATGCCGCCGGCTTCGACGTCGACGTGATCGACTGCGCCCCCGAGTTCGCGATGCTCGCGGTCCAGGGCCTGACGGCGCGAGAGCTCGTGCGAGGGCTCGCGGACGGTCCGCTCCCGCCGCGGATGCATTGCTGCCAGCGCGATGTCGCCGGCGTGCCCATGCTCGTGTGCGGCACCGGCTACACCGGCGAGGACGGAGTCGAGCTGCTGCTCGACCCAGAGCGCGCGCCCGCCGTCTGGGACGCTCTGGTGGGCGCCGGCGCGAAGCCGTGCGGCCTCGGCGCGCGCGACACCCTTCGGCTCGAGGTGTGCTTTCACCTTTACGGCAACGACATGGACGAGAACCGCAACCCGATCGAAGCCGGCCTCGGCTGGTGCTGCAAGGAGCAGACCGGCTTCATCGGCTCCGAAGCGGTCGCGGCGGCGAGGGCCGCCGGCACCCCCGAGGAGCTCGTCGCCTTCATGGTGCAGGGGCACGGGATCGCCCGGCAAGGCAACGCCATCACCGGTGGCGGGGTCGTGACCAGCGGCACCTTCTCGCCCTGCCTCGAGCGCGGGATCGGGCTGGGCTACGTCGCCTCCGAGCGCTCAGCGCCGGGAACCGAGCTCGAGATCGACGTTCGCGGCACCACCCGCCCGGCAGTGATCGAACGCAAGCCCCTCTACCGCGCGAAGGGACAATGACCGGAATGTCCGACGCCAGCTACCCCGACGACCTTCTCTACCACCCCGAGCACGACTGGGCACGCGTTCAGGACGGCGTCGCGACGTTCGGGATCACGTGGTTCGCGCAGGACGCGCTCGGCGAGGTTGTGTTCTTCGAGCCGCCCGCCGTCGGCGACAGGGTGACCAAGGACCAGCCCTACACCGAGGTCGAGTCGGTCAAGGCGGTGTCCGACGTCGTCGCGCCGCTCTCAGGCGAGATCGTCGAGGTGAACATCGCGCTCGGCGACAACCCAGAGACGATCAACGACGAGCCCTACGGCGAGGGGTGGTTGGTCAAGGTCAAGCTTTCGGACCCCGAGGAGGCGAGCGCGCTGCTTGACGCCGCCGCCTATAAGGCCTCGATCGGATGAGTAGCTACGTCTCCGCCACCGAGCAGGATCGCCGCGAGATGCTCGCCGAGATCGGCGTGAGCTCGATCGAGGAGCTGTTCGCCGACATCCCCGCCCGACTCCGGATCGAAGGGCTCGCGGGAGCCAACGGCGCCCTCGGTCCCGGCCGCTCCGAGCAGGAGGTCTACGAGGAGCTCCGGGCCCTGGCCGCACGCAATGTCTCGAGCGAGGACGAGCTGTCGTTCCTCGGCGCCGGGATGTACGACCACTACGTCCCCGCCCTGATCGACTCGATCATCGAGCGCTCCGAGTTCCTGACCCCGTACACGCCCTATCAGCCCGAGATCTCCCAGGGCGGGCTGCAGGCGATGTTCGAGTACCAGACAGCGCTCTCCGAGCTCACCGGCCTGCCCGTCTCCAACGCCTCGGTGTACGAGGGTCCGAGCGCCGTGGGAGCCGCCGGCTACGTGGCCAAGCTCACCAACTCGCGCCGCCGCCTCGTCATCTCGCGCGGCGTTCACCCCCATTCGCGTGAGACCGTCCAGACGCTGGCGCGGGGATGGGGGATGGAGGTGGTCGAGGCGCCGCTGCGCGACGGGGCGACAGCACTCGGCGAGCTCGACGACGATCTCAGCGCATTGATCGTGCAGCAGCCGAACTTCCTCGGCGGCGTCGAGGATCTGACCATGCTTGCCTCCGCCGCCCGGGGAGTGGGCGCCCTGACCATCTGCGCCTGCGACCCGCTCCCACTAGCGCTGCTCAAGTCGCCGGGCGAATGCGGCGTCGACATCGCCGTGGGGGAGGGGCAAACGCTCGGGAACCGGCTCGACTTCGGCGGCCCGTCCTTTGGCTTCTTCACCGCGACCGAGGCGCTCCTGCGCCGCATGCCCGGGCGCATCGCCGGCGAGACGCGAGACGTCGAGGGCAAGCGCGGCTTCGTCCTCACCCTGCAGACGCGCGAGCAGCACATCAGGCGCGAGAAGGCGACGTCGAACATCTGCACCTCTCAGGCGCTCAACGCCCTGGCCGGCGTGATCTACCTGAGCTGGCTCGGTCGGCGCGGGATCGTCGACCTGGCCGAGCTGATGCTCAAGCGCACCGCCTACGCCCGCCGCCGCCTGACCGAGATCCCCGGCGTCACGCTCCTCCACGAGCGCCCGGTGGTACGCGAGTTCGCGCTCTCCCTCGACGCACCCGTGGCCGAGGTCATCGACCGCTGCCTGGCCGAGGGCGTGAACCCCGGCTACCCCCTCGGGCGCGAATACCCCGAGCACGAGGACGGCCTGCTCGTCGCGATCACCGAGCGCCGGACCGGAGCCGACATCGACCGCCTGGTCGAGGTGCTCGGCGCCGCCGTGGCGGAGGAGCGCGCGGACGTGGAGGTGGCGGCATGAGTAGCGGCCAGGAGAACGGGAGCGCCAGCGAGCGTTCTGCCAAGTCGAACCTGAGCGCAAGCGAAGGTTTGACCATCTTCGAGCGCTCGAAGCCGGGGCGGCGCGCCTTCGTCGCCCCCGAGCTCGACGTCCCCGACATCGCGCTCGACGAGCTCTTGCCCGGCGAGTTTCGCCGCGCCGAGCCCCCGCGTCTGCCTGAGGTCTCAGAGCCCGAGATCGTCCGCCACTACAACCGGCTCTCGAAGCGTAACTTCGATCTCGACACCGGCTTCTACCCGCTCGGGTCGTGCACGATGAAGCACAACCCGAAGCTCCATGAGCGGGTAGCGGCGCTGCCTGGTCACGCCCAGCTCCACCCGCTCCAGCACCCGCGGCGCGCCCAGGGCGCGCTCGAGCTGATGTGGAACCTCCAGCAGGCGCTCGCCTCAATCGCCGGCCTGCCGCATGTGTCACTGCAGCCGAGCGCGGGATCGCACGGCGAGCTCGCCGGCGTCCTCTTGACTCGCGCCTACCACGAGGATCGCGGCGAGACGCGCACCAAGGTTCTGGCGCCCGATACCTCCCATGGCACCAACCCTGCGACGGTGACCATGGGCGGCTACGACATCGTCAAGGTGGGGACCGACGCGCGCGGGAACGTCGACCTCGACGATCTGCGCGCCAAGTCGGACACCGACGTCGCCTGCCTGATGCTCACCAACCCGAGCACCCTCGGCCTGTTCGAGACGGGGATCGAGGAGATCGCCCGGATCGTGCACGGCGTCGGCGCGACGCTGTACTACGACGGGGCGAACCTCAACGCGATCATGGGCATCTGCCGGCCCGGGGACATGGGCTTCGACATCGTCCACTTCAACCTCCACAAGACGTTCACCCAGCCGCACGGCGGCGGCGGCCCCGGCGCCGGTCCGATCGCCGTCTCGGATCGGATCGAGCCCTACCTCCCTCGCCCGCAGGTAGTCCGCCGAGACGGAGACAACGGTGACGGTCCCAATTTCGACCTCGACTACGACCGCCCCAAGTCGATCGGTCGCCTGCGCGGCTTCCAAGGCAATTACGGCGTCTTCGTCCGTTCCTACGCCTACATCCGCTCGCTCGGAGCCCCGGGGCTCCGCGAGGTCTCGGAGATCGCGGTGCTGAACGCCAACTACCTGCTCGCCAAGCTGAAGAACACGTCCCACCCGCCCGTGGCCGAGTACCTGCCGGCCGCCTACGACCGCATCTGCATGCACGAGTTCGTCCTCTCGGGCGCGCCGATGAAGCGCGAGCTCGAGATCCGGACCCTCGACCTGGCCAAGCGCATGCTCGACTTCGGTGTCCACCCCCCGACGGTGTACTTCCCGCTCGTGGTCGACGAGGCGCTGATGGTCGAGCCCACGGAGACCGAGACCAAGGAGACGCTCGACCAGTTCGCCGAGATCGTCGCCGAGATCCTCCGCGAGGCGCGCGAGGATCCCGAGGTGGCACGCAACGCCCCCTACACGACTCCGGTCAGGCGCCTCGACGAAGCCGCGGCGGCCCGACGTCCGGTGATCCGGCAGGCGCTGTAGGGCCGCCGGTCTGCGCGAGGGCGCGCGGCCGGGCGATCTCGCCCCCGAGGACGTGCTCAGCCGGGTGAGAGGCGCTCGGCCAGGTACGTGAGCGCGATCGGGTAGCGGTACTCGATCCCCCCGTGGCCGGCGTCGAAGAGCTCGAAGTACACGTCGCTGACGCCGATCCGCTCGAGCTCGCGCCGGAACGCCTCGGCACCGAGGTCGAGGTAATACTCGTCGCGCTTGCCGGCGTCGATGTAGATCGCGCGCATGCCGCGCAGCGCCTCGGCGTGGTGCGGGACCATGCGCACCGGGTCCCACCGCAGCCAGCGCTGCCAAACCTCGTCGTCGAGCCGGCTGGTGAGCGGGTCGCAGGGCAGGCGCACGGTGCCGTCCTCGTCGGCCGAGTAGCACGCCGCCATGCACCACAGGTTCAGGAGCACGTCATCGCCGGCCTTGGAGAACGCAGGGCGGCTGCGGAACTCCTGCCAGAAGCGCTCGAACGAGCCGTCGTAGTCGTCGCGCAGCGCGCGTGCGGCCATCCGCATCTCGGGCTCGTAGCACGCCTCGAACAGGGCGTCGCCGGCATGGGTGGCGAGGCCGCCGAACAGGTCGGGACGCAGCATCGGGGTCACCATCGCTCCGTAGCCGCCGCTCGACTTGCCCATGATGCCGCGGTGCTCGGGAGCGTTCAGGGTGCGGTAGCGCTGATCGACGAAGGGAACCACCTCGTTACACAGATAGGTGTGGTAGCGCCCGGTGGCCGGCGAGTCGAGGAACTGGCTGCCGCCGATAGAGGTCCAGCAGTCCACCCACACGATCAGGCACGGGGGCGCCCCGCCAGCGGCGAACAGCGCGTCGGCGAGCTCGGGGAAGCTGCGGCGGAAGGGCGCGCGGTTTCGCCACGCGTCGAGCTGACCGGTCAGGCCCTGGATCGCATAGACCGAGGGAAAGCGCTGGCCGGGGTCTTCGTCGTACCCCGGCGGCAGGTAGATCCAGAGCGGGCGCTCGGAGGGGTCGCCGAGCGGATTACCGCGCAGCGCCTCGCTGTCAAAGGTGAGCTCCTCGAAGCGGCCGGCCGCCTCCTCGGACCACGGACGCACTGGACCTGGGCCGGCTCCTAGCCGCCCATGCCGCCGAAGACGGCGAACCGGTTGAACGGCAGCTCGGCCCGGAGCGCCTGCCACGTGCCCTCGACCTGAACCTTGCTTCCAGGCGGAGCCTCGACGCCTAGCCGCTGCGCGAGCGCGGCGGCGCTGTCCTCGTCGGTCGCGCCCACGAGCACGTACTTCCAGCGCTGGACGTAGGGGAGCCCCTCCTGGCGGAGCTTCTCGACGAACTCGACAGCGTCACGATGTGAGGGGAGCTCGACGCGAACCTCGAACTCCGGATAGCCGCGCTCGGCGACCTCCTCGCGCTCGCGCTCGATCAGCTCGGCGTGCTCGGCCGCCTCCTCGGGGCCGGTGGGCACGGGCTTGTCCGGGTCCTCCCATTCCTCGGCCACCGGGTGCCAGCGCTCGAGGGCGGTCTCGATCTCCCAGCCGCTCTCGGTCGCGAGCGAGCGCAC
>JALYZL010000628.1 GCA_030948875.1 Actinomycetota bacterium | reverse complement strand
GCGTAGCCGCGCCACTGGCGCCGGAGGTCGGCGATGCTCGCCCGGTAGTGATGCTCGACGCTGGCCTGCGGGCGGCCCTCGAGGCGCCAGCCGGCCTCCTGGAGCCGCCAGGAGAAGTCGGTGTCCTCGGCCGCGCGCAGTCCCTCGAAGAAGCCCCCGAGCTCCGTGAAGGCGGCGCCGCGGACGAGCAGGTTGGCGGCGACGGCACGTGGTCGGTAGGGATGGGCGAGGTGGGAGTCCAGGCTGAGGAAATTGCGTGCCGCGCCGTAGCGGGCGGCCAGGGTGCGCGCGCCCGGGGCGGGGACGACGCCACCGGCGAGAGCACCGACGCCGGACTCCACAGGGGTGACGAAGTAGGCGTCGAGCAGCCCCGCGCGCGGACAGCAGTCGGCGTCGAGGAAGAGGATCCAGTCGCTGGAGGCGCACTCGGCGCCCGCGTTGCGGGCGTGGGCGGGCGAGCGCTCGCCGAGCGCCGGGACGACGCTCACCCCGAGGGTCGCGGGCACGATGCCCGAGTTGTCGGCGAGGATGAGCTCGTCGCCCTCGCGGCGCTCGAGGCCGAGGAGCGAGCCCAGCGCCTCGCGCGCCTCAGCAGCGCTGCCGGCGAAGGGCATCACTACGCTCACGGCCGGCCGGCTCACGACGAAACCTTGGCGGGCCTGCGCGCGAGCGCACGCACCCGCGCGATCTCCTCGGAGTGCGGGAAGCGGGTGATGAGGAGCACGCCGGGGATCGCGAGCCAGGCGAGCGCGCGCAGGGCAAACCCGCCGAAGCCGCCGGTGGGCAGGAGCAGATCGCCGAGGGCGGCGATCCCGCCCACGACGACGACGATCTGGGCGAGACGGCGCCACTCGAAGGCGACGGTGAAAAGCCGTCGGGTGAAGAAGTACATGGCGCCGAGCATGACCAGGTAGGCGCCGCACAGCGCGACGCCGGCGCCCGCGAGGCCAAGGCGCGGGAGGAGGATGACGAGGAGGATCACGTTGGTGGCGAGGCCGGCGAGCGCGGCGGGGAAGTTCCGCGTCGTCACCTTGGCGCGTCCGGCAATGACCAGGAAGACGACGAAGAGCCCGTACATGGCCCAGCCGAGGGCCACCCAGGGCAGCGGCTTGTAGGCCGGGTAGTAGCTGCGCTGCGAGGTGAGCAGGTGCACCACCCAGCGGCCCTCGAGCGCGAGGCCGGCGACGATCCAGCCGCTGAAGAGGACGTAGTAGGTGGTAACGAAGCCGTACAGGCGCGAGGCCTCGGCGTCGTCGGTGACCGAGTAGGCGAGGGGCGGCCAGGCGTACTGGAAGGCGCGCACGGTGAAGACGACGACGCCCGCGAGCTTGACGGCAATCGAGTAGACGCCCGCGGCGCCGGGGCCATGGGCATTACCGTGGCCGTGGTAGATGTAGTAGCGGTCGACGATGTTGAGCGCGTACACCGACGCCTCCGCGGGCACCGTTGGGAGGCCGAAGCGCATGAGCACGGGCAGCTTCTCGGCGCTGCCCTCGCCCCCGAGCAGGCGGCGCCGGTAGGACCACCACAGGCCGAGGAGCACGAGGGTAGAAGCGCCGTAATTACCGAGCAGGAGTCCACGCGCCCCCAGCCCGAGCCCGACCACGAGCACAACCGAGGCCGCGATGGTGATGGCTACGTTGATCAGCGAGGCGGTCGCGTAGGTGCGGACGCGTTCGTCGACGCGGAGGAGGGCATAGGCCAGCTCTAGGTTGGTGAACGACCACAGCCCGAGCACGGCGATGAGGAAGAGCTCGGTCGCGTGGGGCACGGGGCCAAGGACGAGGCGAGCGAGCGGATGCGCGGCGACGACCCCGGCGGCGGCGATGAGGGTGGTGGCGAGGAGGAGGAAGGCCACGGCGCGGCGGACGAGCGCGTCGCGGCGGACCTGATCGGTGTCGGTGTAGTAGAAGCGCAGGAACGCCTCGATGATTCCGAAGCGCACGACGATGCTGACGAAGATCACCCCGTTGGCGAGGAGCTCGACCTCGCCGTAGCCCGCCGGATTGACGTAGCCGGGACGCGTGTACACGGGCAGCAGCCCGAGGGCGGCGAACTTGGACACGATGTCGGGCAGCTGGTACGCCGCCAGCACCCTGAGCAGGCGCTTGAGGTAGCCAGTCACCGGGCAAACGCTACGGTGCGCGTCCGATGCCCGACCCGCTCGCCGTGCTGCTCCTGCCCCAGCGGCTCGAGGAGTTCCCGCTCGCCGACCACGCCAGAGACCTGCTGCGGGTCCGCCGCGTGATCGCCCTCGAGCCGCCGCGCGTGTCCTGGGGCCGGCTCGCCCGGCTCCCGGAGGCGCTCGCGCTGCGCACCGGTATGCGCCAGGCCAAGCGCCTCAAGCTCCCCGGCGCGGCGCGGGTGGCGATCCTCTATGACCCGCTGCAGACGATGCTCGGGCTCGGCCTGCTCGCGCGCTATCCGGACGCCGAGCTGTGGTACGTGCGAGCCAGCGAGGAAAGCCCCGAAGCCGAGCCCAAGCTCGCGCAGCGGATCGCCGACCTGGACGCTCTCGCGCGCCGCCGGGCGGCGCTCGAGCTGTCGATCGATGAGCTCGGGCCGCTGCCCCCGGAGCGGACGTGGTTCGAAGCCAACGAGCCGCTCTGGGACCGTCTCGAGAAACTGGAGATCGCGCAGTTCGTCGGCTAGTTGCTCGCGGCGCGGCCTCGCGCTCGCATGCGGTGCCAGATGGCGACGCCGACGATGAGCACGACGGCGGCGACCGCCGCGTAGTCGGCGTAGCGGAAATTGTCGTGCAGATCCTTCCAGGTGGACCCGAGCGCCCAGCCGGCTCCCGCGAAGGCGAGGCACCAGATCAGACCGCCCGCAAAGGTGAGCGCGGTGTACGTCGACAGGGGGCTGTCGAGCACGCCGGCGGGGATCGAGATGAAGGAGCGCACGACCGGCGTCAGGCGCCCGAAGAAGACGGCGCGAGGCCCGAAGCGGTCGAACCAGCGTTCCGCGCGGGCAAAGGCCTGCGGACTGATGTGGAACCAGCGGCCGTGGCGCTCGATCAGCGTGCGGCCGCCGAGCCTGCCGATCACCCAGCCGACGAGTGAGCCGAACAGGTAGCCGATCGCTCCCGCCAGAGAGAGGACGATAAAGCTCTCGAGGCCCGTCGAGAGGTGGGCGCCGAACAGGGTCGCGTGCTTACCCGCGATCGCCCCCGCGCCGAGCGCGCCGGCGTAGAGCATGATGAGCTCGCCGCCCACGGGGAGCAGGGCATCGAGGGCCATCAGGCCGAAGATGGCGTAGGCGCCGCTGTCGGCTATCGCGCTGGTGATCGAACTCGTGAGGCTGGCGATAATCACGGGCCGAACAAGGTAGCGGACGGGGATAAAGGGAGGCCGGGCCGCAATGCGGCCGGGCCGCGAGCGGCCTTGACTAGTGCGAAAGGATCGTCCACACTCGCCGGAGCAGCTCCTGGGTGTCGACATCGTGGGCCAGGCTCGCCGTGAACGCGGGCAGGCCGATGTCGACGACGACTCCAGAGCCGAGCCGGTAGCCGACGATGCTCGGCGTCTGGGAAGTCGTGCCGGCAGCGGACACAATCCTCGCCGGCGCCGCCACCCCAACGATCGGCTCGAAGCTCCCGAACCCAGCGAACGTGCCGCTGGTGCCGTTGAACAGGCCGAGCCGATCGCTGATGCCCACGATCGCCTCGGTGTTATGGCTGACGAGCGGCCCGCGGCGCGCGTCGAGGGCGTCGGTAGCGGCCGCGGGCGAGGGGTCGAGGGCCTGGAGGCCGGCAGGCGTCTGCTTGACCACCGCCGTGCGTTGCAAGGACCCGGCGCCGAGCGAGAGCACCCGGCCGCCCTGCTCGACGTAGCTGCGCAGCGCCGGCGCCAGGGCCGCCGGTAGCCACTGCTCGGGGCCAGCGAAGACCACGCCTGACTGGCCCGCCAGCCTCGGTCCTGAGCCGTCGACGAGGGCGAGGTCGGTGGTCAGGTCGTAGGGCATCCCGGTGCGGTCGAGGTAGGCGAGGAGTGACGCCTCGCCCGCGAAGTCGGCCGGCAGCCCGCCTGCGAGGGGGCGATGCAGGACGATCGGGCCGCCCGCTGAAAGGGTGTCGGGGAAGCCGTCGAAGTTGTCGTCGACCGAGTTCTCGCCCTGCCAGGTCAGCGCCGGGAGGACGACGAGGATGCGGTGGCTGCTCGCGGATGCTCGCGCCACCATTGGCACCACGGTCCGCTGCCCCGCCGTGCGGATGGCGAGCTCGTAGAGCCCGGCCGAGCGCCCGGGCAGGCGGATCCCGAGGCTCGTCGATGTCCCCGAGCCGTGTGCGATCGGCTTGCGCTTGGCGACCAGGCCGCGCAGCGCCCAGTGGTAGCGCTGCTGGTGGGCGGCGACGCCGACGACGGTGGAGGAGCCCGCGGGGACCGGGTCGAGCGGCGGCTCGGCCGCCAGGTAGGAGAC
Organism: Actinomycetota bacterium; assembly: GCA_030948875.1. Lineage (GTDB taxonomy): Bacteria > Actinomycetota > Thermoleophilia > Solirubrobacterales > Solirubrobacteraceae > Palsa-465. The sequence goes on along the minus strand of JALYZL010000628.1, from coordinate 646 downwards.
GGTGACGCCGGCATGCGGGGTGGTGCCCTCCTGCGGGGGAAGGTAGGCCGGGAAGGAGCCGGTGACGCAGGCGCGATCGGTGACCTTGAGCGCCGTCACGTAGGTGCCGGCGGCGGCCGGGCGCCCGTCGATGAGTCCGTCCCAGGTCTTCGTATAGCCGTGGGAGCTGGGCTTCGAGAAGGGGATCCGGCGGGCGGTGGCCAACTGAGGTGGGCCGCCGAGGCCGGTGCGATAGATGAGCAGGTAGCCCCCGCGGCCCTTGCTGCCGGTGAAGCGGACGGTGGCCGGGACGCCGCCCGGGGCGGGAAGCTGCGATGGGCTGACTCCCGTGACGACGAGATGCGGGGGGACGGAGTCGACGACGATCGGGTACTGGGTCAGGTCGACGATCCGGGCCTGGTCAGCGAGGGCGACGCGGAAATGGTAGGTGCCGTTGGGGGCGAGCTGGCCGTCCGCCTCATGGCCGTACCAGTAGAACGACTTGCGCGTCTTGGCGTGCGTGGGCGTCGGCTTGAGCATCCTGACATCGGAGGCGACCGTCTGGACGATGTTGCCGTCGGAATCGACTACGAACACGGTGACGCTGTCCGAACGGTGGAGCACGTAGAAGTTGATGAAGGTGCGATTCAGGCACCCGTCGCCGGCG
>JALYZL010000278.1 GCA_030948875.1 Actinomycetota bacterium | reverse complement strand
GCCGGAGCACACGCACATTCGCGCTCGCCGCAGCCGCGATCACCACCGCCAGCGACACCGCGAGCGGCACATGCAGGAGCCCGAGCGCCGCCAGCGCGAGGCTCGACACGGTGGCCCCGAGCGGCAGGACGAGCAGGGCCCGGTAGGCCCGCAGCTCGCCGCCGGCGAGCGCGCACGCGAGCGGATAGCCGCACAGGGCAAAGAAGGCGATCCCCACCGCCGCAGTCCGCAGCACCGCGGGCACCGCCGCCACGCCGACGACGCCAGTGTTCAGAGCGAGCACGAGCCCGATCGCGCACGCCACCACGAACGCCAAGCCGGCGAGCAGGCGCGCGTCGGCGTCCTGCACCCGCGCGAGCCACCGCCCGCGCGGCGAAGCTAGCGCGGCGCCATTTCCTCCGGACCGCGCCTTCGATGCGCCTCGCTCGCTACCCGCGTGAGGAAGATCGGGTTCCCCAGCAGGTACCGTCGCCACATCCGCTGGGGCTCGATCGCTAGTCGGAAGATCCATTCAAAGCCATTGTCCGCCAACCACCGCGGGGCGCGCGGCGTGTGGCCGGAGACGATGTCGAACAACGCGCCGACGGTCCACACCACGGCACCGTCGAGACGGTCAGCGTACCGGTCGACCCACAACTCCTGCTTTGGCGTGCCCATGCCCACGAGGACGATCGCCGGTCCGTAGGCGTTGATGTCCTCGATCACCCGCTCGTTGTGGGGCGAATCGAGCTCAAAGAAGCCATGGTGGGCGCCGACGACGTCGAGCCGCGGGTACCAGCGCCGCAGCCGCGCGGCCGCCTCGCGGGCCACCGGGGGCTCCGAACCGAGGAGATACAGCGGTAGTCCCGACAGCTCACACAGTGTCGCCAGCCCCCAGATCCAGTCCGCGCCCGTCATCCGGTAGGGAATCGGATGTTTGAGGAAGCGGGCGGCGAGCCTTACTCCGTAGCCGTCGCAGTAGACGAGGTCGGCGCGGCGCAGCGCCTCCCCCAGCTGGGGGGTGGTCCGCGACTGGTTGACCACATGGGCGTTTACGTACATGACGCGACGTGTGCGGCCCTCGGACGCCCAGCCCGAAATCATGCGCAGCAGCTCGGCCGGCTGGGCAAGGTCGATCGGGATGTCGAAGAGGGGCGAAGACGGTCGAGCCCGCGTGACGGAACCGTTGCCGTTGACTCCCCCCTCGATGAGAGCGTGGTTGGCTTGCACTGCGTGGCGGATCCTACCGCCGCCGGACATGCCCCGGCGGCACAATGCACACCCGTGTCCGCCCCGATCGTGGCCATCGACGCCCGCGACGCCTTCGCGCCCGAGCTGCGGGGATGGGGCCGCTACGAGCTCGAGCTCGTGCGCGCGCTCCGCGACGGGGCCGGCGAGGGCCTCGAGCTCCTCATCCTCGAGCGTGGGGGCCCGGGCCCCGAGCTCCTCTTCGAGCAGGTCAAGCTGCCATGGACGCTGCTCCGGAGGCACGCCGCCCTGGTCCACGCGATGAACTGCTGGCTGCCCCTCGTGCGTCCGTGCCCGGGGGTGGTGACGATCCAGGACCTCGCCTTCGAGGACTGGCGGAAGGATTTCCACCCGGTCACGGGGCGGAAGTACCGGACCATCGTGCCCCTCGCCGCCCGCTCGGCCCAGCGCATCATCTGCCCGTCGGAGTTCACCCGCGACGACGTGTGCGCCCGCTACGGGGTCGACGCGGCGAAGGTGCGGGTGATCCCGCTCGCGCCGGCGCTCGCCCCCCGGGGCCTCGAGCCACCCCCAGGCCCCTACCTGCTCGGAGTCGGCGATCTGCGCGCCAAGAAGAACTTCGCCGCCCTGGTCGGCGCCTTCGTGGCCCTGCGCCGCGAGGAGGGCGTCCCCCACCGGCTCATCCTCGCCGGGGTCGACGCGGGCTCGGGTCCGGAGCTGCGCCGGATCGCCGGCGAGCATCCTTTGGAGCTGACCGGGTACGTGAGCGACGCGCGGCTCGACGCGCTGATCCGCGGTGCCGACGTGCTCGTGCATCCGAGCCTGTACGAGGGATTCGGTCTCGTGCTGCTCGAGGCCATGGCGCGGGGCACGCCCGTGGTCGCCGCTCGCGCCACCGCCCTCCCGGAAACGGGCGGAGGAGCTGCCGCATACTTCGACGGCGGGGCAGCGGATCTGCGCAGCGTCCTCGTTGCGCTGCTCGCCGATGCCGACGAGCGGGCCGCTCTGACGCAAAGGGGACGAGAGCGGGCTGCGCTCTTCTCCTGGCAGCGCACGGCGCGCGAGACAGCGTCGGTGTATCGCGAGCTGTCGTGAGGCGCTGAGCGCTGGCCCCCCAACTGGCTAGGATGTCGCAGCGATGACCGCCTCCGCCACCGAGGCGGCACTCGAGGCCGACTGGTTGGGTATCTGTCGCCGCGCCGAGGCCGCCGCTCGTCGCGCGCTGCACAGCTACCCCTTAGCCGCCCGGTCGCGCTCGACGGGCCGCGGCGAGGGCGGCGACATCTCGCTGGTCATCGACCGCGCGGCCGAGGACGCGATCCTCGTCGAGCTCGAGCTCACCGGGCTACCGCTGACCGTCGTCTCGGAGGAGCGCGGACGCGTGGAGCTGGCGGGCGGCGGACCGGTCCACGTGATCGTCGATCCCATCGATGGCTCGCGTAATGCCAAGCGCGGCCTGCCCGGGTGGTGCGTGTCGATCGCCGTCGGCGACGGCCCCGTGCTCGGGAACATCCGCTGGGCCTACGTTGGCGACGGAGACCGGGGCGAGGAGTGGTGGGCCCGTGCCGGCGAGGGGGCGTTCCACGACGGCAGCCGCATGCCCGAGCTCGATCCCGGCGCCCGCCTGGAGATGGTGGGCCTCGAGTTCATCCACCCGCAGCTCGTCGCCGACGCCGCCGCTGCCCTCGCCGCGAGCGGCATCGACCGGCTGCGGGCGCTCGGATCGATTGCGCTGACGCTGTGCTACGTCGCCTGCGGGCGCCTCGACGGCTTGGTCGCGCTCGGCGGCTGCCGGTCGGTGGACATCGCCGCCGGCCAGCTGATTCTGCGCGAGGTCGGCGGCGTGCTCGCCTTCCCCGACGCCGACGACGATGTCGACCAGGCGTCGCTCTCGCTCGACTGGCGCTCGCGCGTGTTCGCCGCCGCGGGCCCGGTCGGGCTCGAGCGCCTGTGCTCGATCGCTTGACCGAGACCGACATCCTCCTCATCAGCACGGACCGGGCCGCCCAGGTCCGCCATTCGCTGCCGCTTGCGCTCGGACAGCCGGGCGCGCGCGTCACCGTGATCGATAATGCCTGCACCGACGAGAGCGCCCAGCTCGCCGCCGACGCCGGTGCTCAGGTGCTCCGGCTCGAGCGGCGCCTGAGCTGGTGCGCCGCCAACAACGCCGCCATCGCCGCGACCGATGCCGAGGAGGTTCTCCTCCTCAACGCCGACTGCTTCCTCGGCCCCGACTTCCTCGCCCGCATGCGCCCGCGGCTGTGGGAGCCCGAGATCGGCTCGGTGGCGCCCAAGCTCGTGCGGGCAGCCGAACCGGGACGCTCGCGCGAAGAGATCGACACGGCCGGCCTCGTGCTCGACCGCCGCCGCAAGAACAACCTGATCGGCCACGGCGCCCCCGCCCACCGGTACAGCACGCCGGGGTTATGCTTCGGGGCCGACGGCGCCGCCGCGCTCTTCCGGCGTGAGACGCTGCGCGACTGCGCGATCGACGGGCGCCCCCTGGACGAGGACTTCGAGAAGTACGCCTCCGACGTCGACCTCGCCTGGCGAGCCCAGCTGCTCGGCTGGCGCTGCGCCTATGAGCCGAGCGCGACCGCACTGCACATCCGCACCTACAGCCCCTCGACGCGAGCGCAGGTGAGCGCCGCCGAGCGCCGGATGCAGTTCCGCAACCGTTACCTGATGATGATCAAGAACGAGACAGCGCGGGGGCTCGCGCGTGACGGCGCTCTCATCGCCGGCTACGAGGTGCTCGCCCTCGGGCACGTGCTCTTGCGCGAGCGCGAGCTCCTCGGCGCCTACCGCGACGCGGCCCGCCTCGCCCGCCGAGCGTGGGCCCAGCGCCGTCGTGTCCAGGCCCGGCGGCGCGCGGCCCTCCCACCCTTCGGGCTGCGCCCCGCGCCCTAGCCGACGAGAGCTTCAGTGGCCACTCAGCGCCCGCCGCAGGGCGGATTCGGTGGCAGCGTCGGGCCGGGCGGCGACCGCCGCGGCGAGGGCAGCGACGCTCTGGAGCCGGCTCAGCAGCTGGTGGGCGGTTGCCGGGATCTCCGC
>JALYZL010000613.1 GCA_030948875.1 Actinomycetota bacterium | reverse complement strand
CACGCAGGTTCCGAGGGACGGAGCCCCGGCATTACAGAGACGTGATAAATGTCACAGGCCGTGCCGTCGGCTCACCGCTATGTTGGTGTTCAGTTCACTGGGCAAGAGAGGGGGGGATGTCAGATGGCGCCTACATGGCCGCTGGAGCAGCAGGGATCTACGGGTGAGGACGTCAAGACCGTCCAGTACCTGGTTACGGCGCAGGGCCACTCCACTGGGGTGGACGGTGCCTTCGGTCCGCAGACGAAGGCCGCCGTGGAGGCCTTTGAGTCGTCGCGCGGGCTGGGTGCCGACGGGATCGTCGGGCCGCAGACCTGGCCCCAGCTGATCATCCAGGTGAAGCAGGGAAGTAGCGGTGACGCGGTGCGGGCCGTTCAGAGTCAGATCCACGGGCGCGGTGACGGCGCCCATATTGCCATCGACGGCACCTTTGGCCCGAACACGAACGACGCGGTACGAGCCTTCCAGACCCTGCTCGGCCTGCCGGTTGACGGGATCGTCGGACAGCAGACCTGGAACCATCTGGTCAATGGCTATCTCGCCGCGCCAGACCCGCAGGCCGCCGCCAAGGACGTGTTCAACGCCTGGGAGGCCCACAACCGCGACCAGGCTGGCAAGAACGCCACCCCATCGGGGGTGAACGAGATCTTCGCCCGGAGCTTCTCCTCGGGCGACGGCTGGTCATTCGAGGGCTGCCAGGGCGCCCTCGGACACACGTTCTGCAGCTGGAAGCGTTCCAACGGCCACGAGCTGAGGATCGGCGTCATAAACGCGGTCGAGGGCCCGTACTACGTCGCCGACCGAGCTCAGTTCACCTAATCGAGCGGATCCACACCCTCGCGCGGGTGGGTGTCTGTGTAGTTGGGGTGGTGGGCCTCGTCCAGTAGGTATCCCTCGCCGTGGGTTATTCCTAGGCCGAGCAGCGCTTCGAGGGTTGCTGATTCTTCGATTCCTTTCGCGACGACGATGATGCCTGCCTGGGCGCAAGCGTCGGCGGTGTCGCGGATGCGCCCGCTCGTGCGGGGGTTCGTGAGGTCGCGAATGAGCGAGCGGTCGAGCTTCGCGAGCGCGATCGGGAGTGACCGGAGGGCCGGGAGCGTCGAGTGGTCGACGCCGAGGTCGTCGACTGCGATTGCGGCGCCGAGCGAGTGGGCGTGTTCGGCGAAGCGCGTGGCGCGGACGGGGTCGGCGAGGAGGTCCGATTCGCGGATCTCGGCGATCAGTCGGCGGGCGTAGCCTCCGGACGGGGCGTGCTCGCGCAGCAGCTCGAGCAGCGGTCGGTGCTCGAGCGAGGCGGCTGAGAGGTTGAGCGAGAGTCGCGGCTCAGTGGACGCGGCGAGCCGGTCGATCACGATCTGTGCCATGCGGGTATCGATCTCGGCGATCAGGCCGGTGCGCTCTGCGAGCAGAACGAAGTCCGCGGCCGGGTGGAAGACGCCGTCCAGCAGCATCCGTGCGAGCGCCTCCTCGGAATGCACGGCGTGGCTTTTCAACTCCATGACTTCCTGGTAATGGACGGCCAGAGCACCAAGCCCGAGCGCGCGCCGTAACTCCTCGGAGTTTCGCCCGGCGGGACCGGAATCCGGCTCGCTAGCAGCCAGCGGCGTGAGCATCTCGAACGTATCGCGCTCGTGTTTGGCGAGATACAGAGCACGGTCGGCGACTGCGAGCAGATCAGACGCCTCGAGCGTCCCATCGATCAACGTGGCGCCGATGCTGACGGTTGATCGCCCGCGACCGCTCGGGCCGATCCGCTGTTCGCCGATCGTGACGCGCAGCCGCTCGGCGATTACCGCCGCCTCGCCTGCAGTCACGCCCGGGAGGACGACCGCGAACTCGTCACCGCCGATCCGGGCGATCAGGTCCCCCGGCCGGACCAGTCCACGCAGCACGTTTGCGACCGCGATCAGCAGCGCGTCACCGACCAGGTGGCCGAGCGTGTCGTTGACGTCCTTGAACAGATCCAGGTCAAGCATCAGCAGCGCACCGGTAGGACCGCCGCACCGCACCCGCTCGAGCACCCGTTCCAGCGAATCCCCAAATGCCCGTCGGTTGTGCAAGTCCGTCAGCGGATCGTGGCTGGCGTGATGACGCAACTGCCGCGCACGCCGACGGCGCTCGGTGATCTCGATCGCCGCCCCGATCACCGACTCCACCTGACCATCGGGCTCCCAGAGCGCTCGCGTCGAGAGACTGACATCGACCAGCGTCCCGTCGCGGCGCCTGACCTTGACCTCCTCGTCCTGAAAAGGCTCGCCCGCCAGCAGCGACTGCGCCACCAGCCGCCCCGAATCGGAGCCCGCGTGAGCGAGGATCGGACAGCCCCCTCCGACGACCGCCGCCGCCGGCCATCCGAAGATTCGCTCAGCGGCCCGATTCCAAGCGAGCACCCGGCCGCTGCCATCCCAGCGCACGAGAGCGACGGGCGCCCCATCCGCCAGCACCGACAACGACTCGACCAGACTCGCATACGCGGCAGCGTCCTCGTGGACCGAAGACCTTGAAGCCGGCGTCGCCTGCGCCGACCGAGTATCTGACACCGAACGCTGAGCGGACTCTGACAAACGCACCAGCCGCTCACCGGTCGATCGATCAACCCCCAAGAACTCGAACAGCCCCGACTCCTCAGCCCGCTCCCACACACCCCTCACGGCATCCTCACCGACACCCAGCTCCCACGCCACGAGCTCCAGGCTCACCCCGCCAAACGACGAGAACTCCCACACCACCTCGAGCAGCCGCTCAAGACCAATTCCATCTCCATAAGCGTCCATGCAGGTACCCCGCAAAGCGTTGGGACCACAGGAAGATCGGCAGCTCGCCCAAAAGCCGACCGCACTTCAATCGTCTGAATCATTCCAGCGCCCATTTCGCGCCACTGCGAAGCTACCACACCTCCTTGCAGACAGTGACTGCGGGATCGCCGCCCCGAACGGTACAGAGTACCGATTCGCTGCGGTCCCTCTCCATCCCGTTGTCAGAAGCGACGTGCACTGTAACGCGTCATCCGTGGGACCCCATGGCGAGCCGCAAATCCGGACGAATGTTCTATCCCGCCGTGGAAACTGACCCGTCGATCTTGACGGGCACTTCGTACATCTGTACGGAGACGCGCCGGCCGACGGCGCCGGACTTGGGCGGAGCCATCGAGCTCAGGGTCGCGTCCCCCTTCCGAAGATCCTCCTCGGTTTCGAAGAGGGTGATCGAAAGAACCGCCGCGTCGTTTGGGTTGTATAGATCAAGCAGCTCGAGTGCGGGCAGTTCGTCTGTAAACCCTGCCGCCGCTCGCCGTTTGATCTCCTCGAATCCGCGCCGGACGTCCTCAGGATCGCTCCCGGTGTAGTCAAAAGTGGCCACTCGCGCGTGCATAGACTCTCCCTCGGATTGGGATTCCAAGCCTAGGCGCCAAGCGCCCGTCTTGCCAGAGCCCGCTGCTCGGCGTGCCTGTGGCGCGCTTCACCGATGCCCTGGCTCCCCGAGTTGTTCTCTGCGCCCATCCTCGAACGGATGCCGGCAAACGCCGCGCGCCCGAACGGACTACCTGACGTCCGGTTGTCCGCGAGCTCAGCCGAGCAGCGACGCGACTTCGAGGAGGCCGACCCCGGTGGCGGGCGCCGGGACCGTGTCGCCGAGTCCGTAAGCGACGGTCGCGCGGTAGCCGTCGCGCATCGGATTGATCCGAACCTCTGTGGACTCATCTCGCACAGGATCCCGTCGAGTAGTTCCACCGGCTCGCCGTCCAGCGCGCCCGACGCGACCATGCGTCCATAGACGTCTGCATCGAAGTGGTGCACGGGCAATGTGGCCACCGGGCCGATGTTAGCGCCGGCTCCGCGTCCCGCCACCGGCGCGCCGAGAAGGGGGGTCGCGGCGCCTAAGTGAGGAAGAGGTCGCCGGCAGAGCGGTTGACCCGCGTCCTCTTCTCGGCGCCTCGCAAGAAGGCGCGTAGAACGTTCCTTCGAATCTGCGTGATCGTGCAGGGTCTGCCACGATGGGATCGGCCATCCACATCATCTGCACGATCGTGCAGATCT
>JALYZL010000612.1 GCA_030948875.1 Actinomycetota bacterium | reverse complement strand
CCCTCGCACACGGCGCGCGTGAGCATCCCCCCGGGGTCCGAACCGGCGTCGGGCTCGGACAGCGCGAAGGCTGGCGACCATTCGCCGCTCGCGCACCGGGGCAGGAAGCGCTGCTGCTGCTCGGGGGTGCCGAACAGCCTGATGGGGAGCGTCCCCAGCTCGTGCACCATCAGGATGAGCGCGGTCGACGCGCACGCCTTGGCGATCTCCTCGATCGCGATGTTCAGCATCAGCGCTCCGGTGCCGGTGCCCCCGTGCCCGGTCTCGAAGGGAAGGCCGAGGATGTCCTGCTCTGAGAGGAGCGCCCGCAGGTCGTGGGGATACTCGGCTCGTTCGTCGATCTCCGCCGCTCGCGGGGCGATCCGCTCGCGCGCGATCTGGCGGATCGAGTCCTGGAAGTCCCGGTGCTCCTGGGGAATCGCGTAGAGATCGGCGACCGCGCTCATGCGAGCGGGATCCTAGCCGTCGCCATGGACTTGGCATCGGTGCCAATTCCATTGCGTCGATCTTCCCGCGAGCGGGGTCTACAGAGCCCCGGGGTGGCGGACGACGAATCCCGATGCGGAGGAGATTCTCGTCGTCGACCAGCGATCCTGGCCATTGGCCGAGCTCTGGGCCGCGGTGTCGAACCACAGCCCGGCGACGTTCATGTACACGTGGCCGCCATTGGCCCACAGGGTGATCCACACGCCCGGTCCCGGCTGGCCGTAGGACTCGAGCTCTCCGGAGTCCTCAGGAGCGGTGATGAGCCCGGCGCCGTGCAGGGCGAAGCTCGTCGATCCCGAGCAGTCGTAACCGGTATCGATCCAGTTGGCGTGGCCGCCGCCGTAGATGTAGGGCAGCGTCGCGATCTGGTTGGCCGCCGCAATCACTTCCTTGACCACGGGCGGCGCGTTCACCGGCGCCACGGCCAGGCCTTGGGGGGTGAGTATGGCCTTCTGACCGGTGTTGTTGGCGTCGATGGCGGCGACGGTGGCACGCAGGGCGCTGGCCACGGCCAGGCTCATGGTCCCGTCCTGCGGGAGGCTCTTGGAGACCTCGAAGGCGATCACCGCCTTCTGCGTGGTGGACCCGTAGCTGCCGTCGTCGGCGACCGGGAAGCCCGCCGCGGAGAGATATTCCTGCATCTCCCTGACCGATGGCCCGCGCATCCCCATTTTGAGCAAGCGGCCGCCGAACAGTCCCGTCCCGACCGGCGTCGTCGTCGTCGGCGTCGGTGTCGTCGGCGTTGGCGGAGTCGACAAAGGGTTGACCGAGGCGCCACCGCCGCCGGAGGCGGCCCTGCCGTTGGTCTTGTCCGCCACCACGGCCTCGAGCTCGCGCGCTACGGGTGCAGTGACGACGCCGTCGACGGGGAGGTTGTGTGCGGCCTCGAAGCGGCGCACGTTGCCGGCGGTGACGGGACCGAAGTTGCCCACGACCGGCGTCTTGAAGCCGGCGATGGTCAGCCAGCGCTGAAGCGTGCTGACGTCACTGCCTGACATCCCCTGCTGGAGGACCCTGCTGCCGAGGGCCCGCGCGGCGAACGCAGTGGCGGGAGCTCCGAATGCCATCACGACCACGAAGGTGGCGGCGAGATACACGCGGCGAATCCCGACATGCGTCGAGCGGGGGGATATGGGCAACGGAGACGACCCTTCTCTTTCGGGTGCCTACGGGGTTAGCTGTCGGGCTCGCGCTGAAAGAGCTTGCGCTACGCCGCGCTGGCGGCGATTCGCCCCTCAGAGCCGCTGGGCGGCTCGATTGGGTCCCCCGTTCCCCGGCCGCTCATGCGACCTCAGGATTCGGCTGGGTATTCAGTTTGCGAGGCGGCAGACTATCGCTTTCCACGGACTCATGCGATTTCAATGGACCTCATGGATTATTCGCCACGCAGGAAAGAAGACCTTCGTGTCGTAGGCGGAAGATCGGCACGCCGTCTCGTGCACCTTCGCCGCGCACGCAAAGTTGCGCCGCTACGCTCTGAGGATGGACCCGGACCACACGCCAGAACAGGTCGCGGACCTGCTCGCCTCCTCGAAGATCCAGCTCATTGACGTCCGCGAGCCCCACGAGCACGCCGCCGGCCGCATCGCCGGAGACAAGCACATCGAGCTGGCCGAGCTCTCGGCCCGGGCGGCGGAGATCGATCGCGACCTCCCCGTCGTCTTCTACTGCCGCAGCGGCGCCCGCTCAGCGATGGCTACCCAGGCCTTCGTGGGCGCGGGATACGACGCACACAATATGGACGGCGGCCTCCTCGCCTGGCACGATCGCGGGCTCCCCATGGACCCGCCCGGCGGCTTCGTCTCAGAGCCCTAGCTGTCGCGACCGCGGGGGTCGTCGTTGTCGAGGTTCCAGTAGCGCAGCACGTTGGCATAGCGGGCGTTCCCGTCGTCGGCGGCGACGAGGGAAAAGCGCGCGATCGCCCGCTGACCGCCTTCGTGGTCGCCGTACAGCAGGTCGATGATGATCCGCTGGCCGGAGTCGACCGCCGCGTTCAGGGGCGCGCGCTGCTTGTCGTCCTGGTCGCGAATCGCGCCCTGCCAGTACCCGTCCCCGCCGGCCGGGATGTAGAGATCGAGCTGCTGGCGGCGAAAATCATCGGGCTCCGGAGGCGGCGCGGGCGCGCCCGCGTCATAGGGCTGGGCGTACCAGCCGTGGATCACCGCCAGTCCCGTGCCCGCATTGCGCAGGCCGACTCCCATGTAGATGCGACCGCTCTCGACATCGATCACCCCTCCGTGGCCGCCGATGTCCATCCGGTGATCGTCGCCGAAGCGCACGCGCTCGACCGGTCATCTTCACGCGACGGGATGAGCACGGGCCGCATACCGATGAGCAGCGAGCGCTCAGCGGTTCGAGCAGCTCGGTTGGCGGACCTGACCGAGCTAAACGTCGCCACCGCGAGCACGAGCGTGCCGCCGGCGGTCGCGAGCGAGGAGATCGTGACCCAGTCAGTCATCACCGGCCGCCCGGGCACGCGCGTACGACAGGTGCTTCCGGGGCGACGCGGCGCTCGCCCTCGTCGCCCCGGTGCGACGGTGCTTTCTAGATCTTCGTGACGTTTACTGCCTTGGGTCCCTTGGGACCCGCCTCCTCCTCGTAGGACACCTTGGTGCCCTCGGCGAGGGATCGATAGCCGTCCGAGTTGATGCCGCTGTGATGGACGAAGAGGTCCCGGTTGCCATCATCGGGCGTGATGAACCCAAAGCCCTTCTCGTCGCTGAACCACTTGACCGTTCCGGTTGGCACGTGGAATTCCTCCGTGGCCTGTAGTGCGCCTTGCCCGGAGGTTCGCTCCAGCGAC
>JALYZL010000610.1 GCA_030948875.1 Actinomycetota bacterium | reverse complement strand
GGACCAGACCGATCCAGGCCAGGATCCCGAAGCCGGTGCTGATCGCGAACAGCGTCACAGCGGTTCTCCGGTCCTGACGATGCGTAGGCCGCGCGTTATCCGGTCGATCGCATGGTTGGTGCGGGCGACGTCAAATAGAGCATCCGTATTGCTGCGAGTGCCGTCGAGTGCCGCCGTGATGTCCCGCGCCTGAGCCGAGATGCGGCGGCCCACTGCGATGATGGCGAGCAGCAGACCGGCGGCGAGGAGCACGACCACCACCCCGACGATCCAGCCGATTACCCAGCCCGACGCCAGGCCGATGACCGGCATCTACCCGGCTCCGCTCGTTGGGTCGTCGCGGATCAGGCTCTGGGCGAACTTGGCCAGGGTGCTCGATCGGGCCAGGTCGACTCCGTGCGCCTGCTTGGCATGCTCGACCGCCTTGGCCAGCACCTCCTGATCGGTCTCGCCTGTGACCTTTGCCTTGCAGACGACCCCGGCATCAGCGCACCGGAAGCTCTTGGCCATCGACCCTCCTGATTGACAACGTCCCTCGACTCGGACAGGATATATGTACCACACACTTAGTGGACCAGTCCAGAGGGAGCGCCCCCGGATGACCGAAGCAACCGAAGGCAATGGCGGGCTCAAGCTTCAGAAAGTGCCCCACGCGGGCGCCGTCTTCGGTGCGCACGGCCCCAGGGGCCTCGGTGGCCTCGGCGGCTCCGATGGACCTTTGAGCGAGCTGCACGTCTTCTGGATGGCGGGCATGAGTTGCGACGGATGCTCGATCGCTGTGACCGGGGCCACCAACCCGTCGGTCGAGGATCTGCTCGCGGGAACGATTCCCGGTCTGCCACGGGTTTTCCTCCATCACCCCGTTCTCTCGATCGGTGCGGGAGCCGAGTTCATGCGCCCGTTCCGCGAGGCTGTGAAGGGCGAGCTGGGCGCGCCGTACGTGATCGTGCTCGAAGGCTCCGTCCCAGATGATCAGGCGCTGGCCGAGGGCTACTACTCGGCGATGGGCGCCGGAGGCTTCGATCCAGAGTCAGAGACCGACGAGCCCAACCGTGTCACGGATTGGCTGAAGAAGCTTGCTCCGGGAGCCGCCGCGGCGATCGCGATCGGCACTTGCGCGACCTGGGGCGGGATCCCGGCAGCGGCCGGGAACATCACCGGCTCGATGTCGCTGATGGACTTCCTGGGCAAGGACTACAAGTCGGCGCTGGGCGTGCCGATCGTAAACGTCCCGGGCTGCTCTCCGATCGGCGACAACTTCACCGAGACCGTCGCGGCCGTGCTGATGTTCCTCCAGGGGATCGGCCCACTGCCGGAGTTCGACGAGCTGGGCCGTCCGGCATGGCTGTTCAAGGAGACAGTCCATCGGCACTGCGTGCGTGCCGGCTACTACGAGGAGGGAGTGTTCGCCAAGCGCCCCGGCGACCAGGAGTGCCTGGTCGACATCGGTTGCTGGGGTCCGGTCGTCCAGTGCAACATCACCGAGCGCGGCGCGATCAACCACATGGGGGGCTGCATGGTCGCCGGAGGGGCCTGCATCGGCTGCACGATGCCCGGTTTCCCCGACAAGTTCAGCCCGTTCTATAAGGCGCCGCCGGGCTCCGCGGTCTCCGGTGGGATCGCGAGGACCTACGGCGCCGGCATCCGCCGCTTGCGGCGCATGACGCTTCGGGGCGGCAACCGGGAGCCGCTGTGGGACAACCTCGGTGAGGTCCCCAGCCCCTGGTCCGCGGAGCACTCCGAGCCTACCGCCGCCTCGAAGGTGGCGAAGTTCTTCTATCACCGGCTGCAGTACGCCGGCTCGGTCAACCAAGACAAACGCAACAAGAAGCAACCGGCTCCCAAGAGCCTCAACATTCTTGCCGGCGAGCCCGAGCAGGTGCGCGGTTACCGCCCCCCTGACCCCCACGAGGAAGAAGGCGCGCGCGCCTCCGAGGAGTCCTGAACATGTGCTTCAAGAACCTTCCGGTCGTGTTCGACGAGCACGGGAACGCTCGTCTCAAGGAGGGCGTCGCCGATCCCTTCTCCTATCAGGTAGCGGAGCTGGCGCCGATCGAGAGCCCGGAGGGGGAGGACAAGCTGAAACGACTGCTCGCGCGCAATGGTCACATCCGCAGGGTCGACTTCGACCCCGTGACCAGGGTCGCGGGCGCGCTGGCGTTTCACACTGTCGTCGATCTCGAGAACCGCCGGGTGCTCGAGACAGATTCGATGGCAACCCTGTTTCGAGGCTATGAGGTGATTTTGAAGGGCCGAGATCCCCGCGACGCGATCTTCATCTCGAGCCGCGCCTGCGGAGTCTGCGGAGGAGTGCACGCCACCGCCTCGGCGCTGGCGCTGGAGATGGCCTTTGGGATCTCCCCCCCGCCGATGGGAACGATCGCTCGCAACCTGCTGCTCTCGATCGAGTACCTCTACGACCATCCTCTGCATCTATTCCTGCTGGCGGGTCCGGACTATTCGGAGCCCGCCGTGCGGGAGACAAACCCGGAGCTCTGGGAGCTCGCACTTCGCAGCTCGGCATCCGGCCGCGCCACCCACGGCTTCCAGACGATCGGCGAGATCATGACCGCGATGACCCCGCTGACCGGCTCGCTCTACGCCGAGGCGCTGCATATGACGCGCGTCGCGCGCGAGGCGTATGTGCTGATCGGCGGTAAGTATCCGCATCCGCAGACGATCGTCCCAGGCGGGATCAGCGCCACCGTTGACATCTCCGACCTCAACGAGGTCCATCTGCGGATCGTGAAGTTCTTCGACTACGCGCAAAAGGTGATCGCGATCTGGAACGACCTGGTCGAGTTCTTCTACGAAGCCAACCCCCAGTACCGCGAGATCGGACGGCGGCCGAAGAACCTGATCGAACCGGGGCAGTGGGACGATCCGTTTGCCTACGACGGGACATTCGCGAATGTCGACGAGTGGGGTCGCGCACGCTGGGCTCCCCCGGCGGTGATCCGCGACGGCGAGCTCGCGACGACGAGGATGACCCAGCTCAACATGGGCGTGGAGGAGTTCGTCGAGCACAGTTTCTACGAGGACTGGACCGAAAGCGGCGCCGGCAACGGTGCCTATCAGTTCAAAACCGACCCCAACGGCAATCCGCTGCCGCCGAACCATCCCTGGAACAAGCAGACGATCCCCAAACCGGGCGGGACGAGCTGGAAGGACAAGTACTCGTGGTCAACCGCCCCCCGCTGGGACCGCATCTCGATGGAGACGGGCCCGTACTCCCGCCTGTGGGCGAACGCGCTGGCCCAGGACTACTCGCACCTGAAGTTCATCGAACCCACCGGCCACTCGCTGAAGCTGAACATTCCCCACGGCGCGCTTCCCGCGGCGGAGCTCGAATGGCACATTCCCGAGCAGTGGGGCGCGTTCGAGCGAAACCGCGGTCGCGCGTACTCGATTGCGTATACGGTGCTGATCGCCTACGAGAACCTGCTGATGGGACTCGATCTGATGCGCAAGGGCGAGACTCGGATGTCCGTTGACTACCAGGTCCCCAAGGACTTCCGTGTGGGCGCCGGCTTCTGGGGCGCCGGTCGCGGCTACCTGACCCACCACGCGGTGATCGACAAGGGAGTTATCGAGAACTACCAAATCCTCACGCCGTCAACCTGGATGGCCTCGCCGAAGGATCCGTTCGGTAACCCGGGACCGTACGAGGAAGCCGTGCTCGCCACGCCGCCACTCGAGAACTACGAGAAGCCAGAGGATTTCAAGGGCATCGACGTGCTGCGCACGATCCGAAGCTTCGACCCCTGCATGCCGTGTACCACACATATCCATACGGACAGTCGTGTCATCTCCCGCGATGTCGTCACCTGCGCTTGCGGCGTCGACGACGACGGACACGACCACGATCACTGATGGCATGCGCGTCCTGGTCGGCGGCGTCGGCTACCGGTATCTGCGCGACGGCTCGGTAGGCCCGCTGCTCACCGAGCGGCTGGCCGCGGAGTTGGCGTCGACGCCGTCGAACGGAGTCGAGGTCGAAGACCTCTCCTACGGGCCGGTCGCACTGTCGATGAACCTGCAGGAGCGCCCGGACTATGACCGTCTGGTTGTGTTCGCCGCGGTGGAGCGCGGACGCTCGCCGGGCACGGTCAATGCCTACCGCTGGGACGGTGCTCTGCCTGACCACGATCAGATCCAGGAGCGGGTGGCTGAGGCCGTCACCGGCGTGATCTCGCTCGACAATCTGCTGATCGTCTGCGGTGCGCTCGGCGGCCTGCCGGCGGATGTCCGGGTCGTCGAGATCGAGCCAGAGGATCTCGGCTGGGGCGAGGGCTTCAGTCAAACTGTGGAGGACAAGCTGCCCGAACTCCGGGAGAGAGTGTGGAGTTTGATAAAGCCGTAGCCGAGCTCGACGCGCTCGTCGCGACGCTCGAGCGTGAGGGCGACGAGCGTGCATTGCTGCTGCTGGCGCTGATCGACGCAATTCATCGCCCGGCGCTCGAGCGGATCCTCGCCGGGGACCGGGAGCATCCCACTGCTCGTGCCCTGCTGGCGATGTACGAGCTGGCCGAGCCCAATGAGCTC
>JALYZL010000598.1 GCA_030948875.1 Actinomycetota bacterium | reverse complement strand
TCCCTGAAGAAGCCCTGTTCGACGCGCTCGATCACGCGCTGCAGACGCGCCTACTGGAACAGCGTGCGACCGGCTACGCGTTTCGGTACCCGCTACTGCGCTCCGCGCTCTACCAGCAGCTCCCGATCCACCGCCGAAACGAATTCCGCGGCGCGCTGAGCCAAAGCGGAAGAGGGGGTCTATAGAGAGTTCGTGCGGAAAACCGGGCTAAGCCGCGAGGGCGGGCGTTGTGTTGAACTCGCGGTAGGTGCCGTGGTCGCGTAGCGCCTCGGGGAGCGCGATTCGGTACCGGCCGGTGAGGGTGATGTGGTCGGTCGCGAGCGGGCTGAGCCGTTGAAGGTCGGCATCCTCGATCGTGAGGCCCTGCCCGGTCAGGTGGTCGAGCGCGCGCTGGGTGTAGATCGTGTTGTAGAGGACGATCGCGTTGACGATCAGGCCGAGCGCGCCGAGTTGTTCTTCTTGGCCTTGGCGGTAGCGCTGGCGTAGTTCGCCGCGGTGGCCGTGGCAGACGTCGCGGGCGAGGGCGTGGCGGCTCTCGCCGCGGTTGAGCTGCGTCAGGATGCGCCGCCGGAACGGCTGGTCGTTGCAGTAGTCGAGGAGGTGGATCGTCTTCGCGGCGCGCCCAACGTGCTGCAGCGCCTTGGCGAGGGACGCGAGGTGGCGGCTGTGGCTGCGTAGCGCGCGGACGAGCTGGCTGGCGGTCGTGTGGCGCTGTAGCAGGCTGCCGGCGACGCAGCAGGTCGTCGTAGTGCTGCTCGACGAGCGCCCGGTTGATCTGGTGACGCGCGAGGCTGTTCAGCGGGCCGTAGTCGGTGGGGTTCAGGCGCCAGAACGTGGCGGCGCCGGCGTCGGCGAGCCGCGGCGAGTACTGGTAGCTAAGGATCCGGAACAAGCCGAAGATCACGTCGGTGTAGCCGGCGGTATCGGTGACGATCTCCCGCGGTCGGACGCTGGTTTGGGGGTCCAGCAGCCCGTCGAGGATGTAGGGGGCGTCGGGCTGGGTGCCGGTGATCACGATCGTGTGCAGCCCGGCGTAGTGGTCGGCGGTCGTTCCGAGCAGCGTGACGCCGCGGCGACGATCGAAGTAGCGCCGGTTGTAGGCGGCGTAGACCACGTGAGCAGGACGAAGGGCGATGCCATAACCGGCCAGCTGGGATACCCTTGAGAGCTGTCGGATCGAACGATCCCGACCATGATCAGAAGAGCGGTCGCGGCACCAACAACCAGCCCCCAGGATCCGAGGCCGGCAAACAAGAGCGACCATCCGATGACGCCCCCGGCAATCGTTGCGACCAGCGATAGGAGCAGGGTTCGCCGTGGGCTTGGGACATCTGGCTGTAGATCAGGCCACCGCGTCACGTTCGCGGTCATCTTGCTCTCTGTGCCCCGCAAAATCGAGAGAACGACCATCCGTCCGACCCGGGTCATAGAGTCACGGAAAGGATGCAAAACGTGACTCAACGAGCAGGAGGGACGAGATGACCACGCAGGTGCCCGCGACCGCCCAACGGCTCGCAGCCGAGCTGGCTGACGCCTTCGAGCAGGACCGCGGGCTCGCCGAGCGGCTCAACGCCCCCCAGCACTGCCTGCAGGCCGCCAATGACCGGTTGTGGTCGGGGCTTCATCCTGACGCGCTCGGCCTGGTCTACGACGGCGCCGGTGCGGTTGGTCAGGGCGCAAGCGCGGTCGCTGAGGGCGTCGGCGACGCGGTGCGCTCGGGCGCCGCGGCGGCCGACGCGGAGGCGGTGGTGCTGGGCGAGCTGCAGGAGGTCCACTGGACGATCCATCGCGCGTTCTCAGAGCACCAGCAGCTCGGCGAGGACCGCCGCCATTTGGCCGCGGAGATCGGCGAGCTGATCGCTCAGTTCGTCGCCGAGTTGGTCGCCGCGGGGTGGAGCGAGGATGAGGCCCGCCAGGCAGACGTGCATCAGCTCGCCGGCGCGGTTGTCCAGTGAGCGCCACCAAGCCACGGTCGACGTCGACGAGCTCGTCAACGTCGCGGCGTCGCCCGCCGGAGGTCCTCTCAGAGGCCGAGGCGATCGCGCTGCTGAAAGCCTGCTTGACCCGCGCGCCGACGGGAGTGCGCAACCGGGCGTTAATCGCGGTCCTGTGGCGCTGCGGACTGCGGATCTCCGAAGCCCTCCAGCTGGAGCTGCGCGACGTCGACCTCGACGCCGGCACCGTCCGGGTCAGGCATGGCAAGGGCGACCGGTCACGTACCGTAGGCCTCGACGAGCAAACCACCGCACTGCTGGCGCGGTGGCTTGACCGCCGCCGCCAGCTCTCACCCGGGGCGCGAGCGCCGATCTTCTGCACCCTAGCCGGCGGGCGGATCGACTCAAGCTACGTCCGGCGGCTACTGCCGCGCCTCGCCCGCAGGGCCGGGATCGACCGGAGGGTGCACGCCCACGGGCTGCGGCACACCTACGCCGCCGAGCTGGCGCGGGAAGGCACCGCGATCAACGTGATCCGCGACGCTCTCGGCCACACGTCGCTGGCGGTCACCGATCGCTACCTACGCGACGTCGCCCCGACCCACGTGATCGACACGATGCGCGCCCGCCGCTGGGAGAGCACGTAGGCCCTGGCAGCGTCGGCTGGCGGCCTTTCAGGACAGATCACGAGGGTGACGGCGTCGAGCCGGTGATGAGGTCGACCGCGGGCACGTAGCCGGGCGGCGTAGATGTGGCGCTGCAAGACGTGATGAAGCGCGGCGAGGTCCAGCAAGCCCAGGCCGCCGGCGTCCTCTGAGGCCAGCCGGCAGGTGAGCGCCAGGTCGTTCATGCAACCGAGCACGCTGCGACCCCCAGTGGTTGGGGCGATCGTGACGCGATCGGGGTCAAGCTCGCCGAGCGCTCGCTCAGACAAGCCCTCGGCCTGGAGCTGGGCGATGATTCGCGGCACCAGGAACAGACCGAGGGGACGCAGCGGTCCCAGACTCCTCCGGCGCGATCGCAAAGCGCGTCGACCACGGCGCGGATGGCCGGCGCCGGCAAGGACAATCGCGAGGTGGCCGCCGGAACCTTGAAAGCGATCCGCGAGCAGACTGGCATCGGAGAACTGCGATGAGCACCGAGACCCGCACGATCAAGATCGTCGGCCACCACTCCAGCGACGGTGGATGGAGCACCCATCCGACGCTGGCGCGTATGAGTCACGTTAATGACCAAAAACGTGACCCAAGGCGCGAAATGGGGCTGGTAAGCCCACACACCGGTGAGTCGCTCGCTCACGAACTCGTCCGAGACCTCCCACAGGCGGCGGGCCACATCGGTGTCTTTGGCGGCGTTGGTGCGTCCCACGCGTCGGTTTTCCGCTGGGCGCCACCGCTGCGGCGTAGCCGGTGACGGCGCGGCGCGACCCTCACCCGTGCCGCGCCGATCGCCGCTCCCATCGGGCGTTTTCGAACGGTAGAAGAGGTCGGCCGACGCACTGGCGGCGGCGCCGGTGCCGTGGCGCGCCATCTCACCCTGCCGACCGGCTCGCCTCTCTATCGCGGAGCTCGCGCCGGAGGATCTTGCCGCTTGCGGTCTTAGGCAGCTCCTCGACGAACTCGATCTGGCGCGGATACTTGTAGGCCGCTATGCGCTCCTTGCAGAACGCGATCAGGGACTCCTCAGTGACGGACTCTCCGGGTTTCAGGCTGACGAACGCTTTGACCGTCTCGCCGCGGTACTCGTCTGGGACTCCGACGACGGCGGCCTCGCGGACGGCGCCGTGTCCATACAGCACGTCCTCGACGTCACGTGGCCAGACCTTGTATCCGGCCGCGTTGATCAGATCCTTCTTGCGGTCGACGAGATAGAACCAGCCGTCGTCGTCCATGAAGCCGACATCACCGGTGTGGAGCGCGCCGCCGGGAATGGCGTGCTCTGTCTCCTCCGGCTTGTCCCAGTATCCGGATACGACCTGGGGACCGGAGGTGACGAACTCCCCGATCTCGCCGGGAGGGAGGTCGTTGCCCTCCTCGTCCACCACGTGGACGACGGTGTTGAAGATCGGCACGCCGACGGATAATGCTCCGGAGGCAGGGTCCACCGGCGCGCGGGTTCCGATCGGCACGCAGTGCGACGGGGAGGTCGTCTCGGTCAATCCATAGATATTGTGGATGTAGGCGCCAAACCTCTTCTCGTACGCCTCCACGGTGGCGGGAGCGATTGGGGCCCCACCGCTGACGATCTTGCTGAACATCGGAATAGCGCGCTGCGCCGCGGTGGGAGCATTCATCAACGCGATGAACACGGTGATCGAAGCGACCGTGAAGGTCACGCCATGGCGCTCGATGAGGTCCAGGGCGGTATCCGCGTCAAAGCGGTAGCTCATCACGATCGGCATGCCGACCAGCAGGCCGGCGGCCAGATTCCCGATCAGGCCGGTGATATGAAAGAACGGCGCCACGCCGAAGACGACGTCGTCGTCGCCGAGCCCGACCCAATCCCGATAGGCCTGCGCGTTGAAGACGACGTTTCGGTGGCTGTTCATCGCCCCTTTTGAAGGACCGGTAGTCCCGGACGTGTAAGTCAGAAATGCGACATCGTCTGGCCCGAGCGCCGCAGTCGCGGGAGTCTCTCCGCGGTGGCTCCCGACGACCTCGAGCAGGTCGAGCGTGGCGTCGTCCCGGTCGCGCTGCGCGTCCCTCAGCAGCGCCGGCGGCTGATCGAGGAAGTCCAGCTCCGAGGTGGTGATCACCGTGCGCACGGCCGTGTCCGGCACGACCTCTCGCGCCACCTCGTGCCACAGCGACTCGAGCGTGATCAGCACCGCGGCTCCCGAGTCTGCCAGTTGCGCCCCCAGCTCCTTGTGCTTGAGCATCGGACTGACCGAGACCATGATGCCGCCGGCTTTCCAGGTGGCGATCATCGCGATCGGGAACTGCGGGAGGTTCTGCAGATAGACCGCGAGCCGCTCACCGCGCGCAAATCCCTCGGCTTGAAGACCCGCGGCTAGGGCGTCAGTGATCTCGCTCAGCGTGCCGTAGCTGAGCGCGGTGTCGAAGTACCAGAGCGCCGGCTTCTCGGGACAGCGAGCGGCCGTGTGCTCGAACACGGCCAGCATGCTCTGATGCTCGGGCTTGATCTCGTGCGGAACCCCATGGGCATACAGCTCGAGCCAGGGCCGCTCGTCGTAAGCATTCATGCTCCAGGTCTCCCGCAACCCTCAGTCGTACGCCTCCGGGACATGCTTGAACGTCGGCCAAGCGTCGGGGTCATGCCCAGTCACCACCGTGGCGTCGCTGCGGGCAGCGATGCGCCGCAGCTTCTTGACCGAGCGCACAGCGTCGACCGCGGATGCGAGGAAGCCGGGCAGCGCCTTCTCCTCCCAGTGATCCGTGGTGTATGCGGCGTCGACGGTGAGCAGCATCGTGCCCGAGTTGGGCAGCGTGACCTCGAACGACTGGTGGCCGGGTGCGTGTCCGGGCGTCTGCCAGCAGCGGATCGTGCCGTCGCCGAAGACGTCGTAGCCGTCCTCGGTGTCCCCCAGCAATGCCCAAGGGACCCCGGGCTTGTTGTAGTCCTTTTGGATGTAACCGCCAGCGGCGAACCAGTCCGGAGCGAAGGCATACTCGTACTCGGTTCGCGTCGCGATGACCTCCGCGTTGGGGAACTCATGCACGGCGCCGAGGGCACCGGTGTGGTCGAGGTGCAGGTGGGACTGCAGCACGTAGCGCACGTCGGCGGGATCAAATCCGGCGGACTTCATCGCCGGGATGCAGGCCTGCTCGGGGGTCATCTCCGGCCAGTACACGGCGGTGATGTCGCCCCAGTGTGCTTTCGCGTCGGTGGCGCACTCGGCGGCGTTCCCGCCGTCGATGACGACCAGCCCGCGGGGGTGCTCGATCAGGTACCACGGTACGGGGACCTCGTATTCCTCTCCCACCCCTTGGTTCATCTTGATGTTCTCGAGGTGGCACTTGAGCGTGCCGCACTCAAACATGTGCAGCCTCACGCCCTGGGGGACGGAATTGCGATTCTTCTGGGCGGTTGCGGTTTCCATCGTGGTCATCGTGCGGTGCTCTCCTTCGACAATGTTCTTGGGACTACCAGTTGGTCATGGACGCCGTGATGATATGGCGCAGGTCGTCCTCGTCGACCTCCTTCGGCGCGACCGCCAGCAGGCGCTGTTGCTTGAGCGCGCCGTCGACGAGCACGGGGACGTCGTCCTCGGTGTAGCCGAACTCCGCCACGCCGCGGGGCGCGTCGATGTCCTTCATCAGCTTGCGGAGGAGGTCCGGCAGCGTGTCGGGGCCGGGATCGGTGGGCGGTTCGCCGGCGAGCAACTCCGCCACCTGGTGATGGCGTTCGGGCATCGCGTCGTAGGTGAACCGGAACGCGGCCGGTGCGGTGACGATCACCGAGTGGCCGTGGGGGACGAAGGGATGGTCGTCGGGATAGCCGGCGGGCTGGTATTCGTGCTTCACCGAGGCGATCGGGTAGGCGCAGGAGTGCGGTATGTGCACGCCGGCGGAACCGAAGCCGACGCCCGCCATCGTTGCGGCGAGCATCATGTACCCACGAGCCTCGACGTCGTCGCGATCGGCGACCGCCCGGCGAAGGTAGCGGCCCCCGAACTCGAGCGCCTTGGCCGACCACACGTCCGCGACCGGATTGGATCCTTGATACGGCGGCCGGTCGTCGGGTGAATCGGGCCGCGCACGGCTGTCGAACGGTTTTGAGAGAAACGACTCGGCGGCGTGGCAAACCACATCGAGCCCGGTCGATGAGGTCACCTCCGGCCCCAGCGAGCGCACCAGGTCGGGGTCGACAATCGCCTGCGTCGCGCGCAGGTAACGGTGCGAGATCCCCGTCTTGACCTTGAGGTCGGGAATGTCGAGCACCGCCACCGTCGTCGCCTCAGAGCCGGTTCCGGAGGTGGTCGGGATCGCCAGGTGCGGCTTGAGCGGCGACGGCGGCTTCTTGCCCTCTCCGACCGGCGGATTGACGTAATCCATCACCGGGGCGGGATGTGTCGATACGAGGTTCGCGACCTTGGCCGTGTCCATGCTCGAGCCGCCACCCACCGAGACAAAGCCGTCGACCTCATGCTCGAGCGCGAAGTCCGCGGCGTCCTGGAAGGAATCGATCGTCGGTTCCACGCGAGCACGGTCATAGACGATGACCTCGATTCCCTCAGCCTCGATCAGCCCTTTGATCCGCTCGGGATGTCCGAGCGCGGCGACCCCGGGATCGGTCACGAGCATCGCGCGCTTCACACCGAGGCGGTTGAGCTCCCAACCCGCGTCAGCGGAAGCACCGATGCCAAACTTCACCGGCGTGGCCTCCATCGTGAAGATGGTCTCGTGATCGGACGCCATCGCTCTCTCCTGTAGTTCGCGTCTCTCCTGTAGTTCGCGTGAGTCGCTCTCTGGGTAGTTGCATACCCGCGATGGAGCTTCAGCAAGCCCTCGAAGAGGTCGTCGGCGCACGGCACGTGCTGAGCGATCCGGATCTGAAGTCGTCCTACGAGCGCGACTACACCGGCCGGTACGGCGGACGTGCGCGGCTCGTCGCCCGCCCCGCCAACACCGCC
Organism: Actinomycetota bacterium; assembly: GCA_030948875.1. Lineage (GTDB taxonomy): Bacteria > Actinomycetota > Thermoleophilia > Solirubrobacterales > Solirubrobacteraceae > Palsa-465. The sequence continues at coordinate 138 of JALYZL010000598.1, read as the reverse complement.
GAGTTGGCCGGGGCGATGGCGGCTTGTGCCCGCCACGGAGCAGCAGTCATTCCTCAGGGAGGCAACACCGGGCTCGTGGGCGGGAGCGTCCCTCGGTCAGGCGAGGTCGTGTTCTCGCTGCAGCGGCTCAACGAGGTG
>JALYZL010000595.1 GCA_030948875.1 Actinomycetota bacterium | reverse complement strand
ACGCGACCCGGCGCGAGCACGCCGCCTCACATGGGCTAGCCCCCGGCGTCGACGAGCACGTGCTCGAGCGGTTGCGCGACGCCGGCGCCGAACTGGCGGGGATGGTGGGAGCCGTGGTTAGCGCCTGGGCGCTCGCCGCGCGCGAGCGCGAGGTCTCGATTGCCCTTGGCGCGAAGCTCTCCCAAACGCAAGCGCTGGCCGCCGGCCAGGAGCGTCGCGCGCGCGACGAGCAGGTCGAAGCCGATCGGCTGAGCGCCGAGCACGCCGCGCGCGAGCAGGCGCTCGGCACCACCGGCGAGGAGCTCCGCCATCGCCACGCGGCCGTCGTGTCCGAGCTGAAGGCGAGCCGCGACCGCCATCGGCACGCGAGTGAGGAAGCTCAGACCGCCCTGATTGCCGCCGCGGCCCTCGACCGCGACGTCGCCGCCCACGGCGCAGAGCACGACATTGCTCGCGCCCGCCGCGAGGACTCGAGCCGTGCTTTCGCCCAGCTCGCGGAGGCGGGGATCCTGCAGCTCGCGCTCGGGGACGCCGCGCCGGCCGATGCCGACCGCGCGCCGGCATGGACCTTCACGCGAACGCTCGAAGTCGTACGAGCGCTGCCGGAGGCGCTGCTGTCGGTGCGAAGCGCCGCGGGCGCGCTGGCGGTCGAGGTCGGGCGCAACGTTCAACTGCTCGATCGCGAGCTCGCCGAAGCCGATATGGGCGCCTACGCGAGTCGTGGCGAAGACGGGCTGCTGCTGGTGCGGGTAACGGAGTCCGGCGGCGAGCAGACCCTGGCTCAGGTGCTGGACACATTGGACGCCGAGATCGCCGATCGCGAGCAGATCCTCACCGCTGAGGAGCGCCGGGTGTTCAGCGACGCGCTCGTTGAAGAGATCGCCGACCACCTGCGCCAGCGGATGCACGAAGTGCGGGGCCGTGTCGAGCGGATGAATGCCGTGCTGCGGCGCAGTCCGACGGCCGCCGGGAAAATTGTGGAGCTCGACTGGCAACCGCTCGAGGACGATCAGGGGACGCAGCGTGCGGCGTTGGCCTTGTTACGTCGCGACGTGCACCACCTCGGCGGCGAGGCGCGTGGCGAGCTCGTCACCTTCTTCCGGAGGCGGATCGAGTCCGCCCGCCGCGAGCATGCCTTCGGGGTCGAGCCTCGGCCGATGGCGGACACGCTGATGAGCGCTTTCGACTACCGGCGCTGGTTCGCCTTCGGGCTCCACGAGCGGAGCGACGCGGGCCGGGTCCGGTTGACCAAGCGACGTCACGCGGTGGGATCGGGCGGCGAGCAGTCGGTTCTCATTCACCTGCCTCTCTTCGCGGCGGCGGCAGCGCTCTATGGCGACTCGCTCGCGCCGCGGCTCGTGATGCTCGACGAGGCCCTGTCGGGCATCGACGACGACACCCGCGAGCGCGTCCTTGAGGCGACTGTGGCATTCGACCTCGACGTTGTCATGACCTCGCACGAGCTGTGGGGGACCTACCGCTCAGTGCCTCAGCTGGCGATCTACCAGCTCCATCGCGAGAACGGGACCTTCGGCGTGCATGCCATCCCATTCATCTGGGACGGAGATGTGCTGCGAGAGCTGGAGCAGGACGAGCTTCTGGTGTGACCGAGCCCCGGCTCGATGCGGCGCTCCATCGCGCGCTGCTCAGGGCGCGCGACAAGCGCGAGCAGCGCGGGGCCACCAGCGACGGCACGGTCGCGCTGCCAGCACTCGAGCCAGATGAGGCACTGGCGCTCGACGGTCTCCTTTGCCCGCGGAAGCCAATCCTCCCCGGCCGGCCATTTCGGATCAGACTCTCGCAGTTCGAGGCGGCGCTGCGGGGCTGCGGAGTCGACCCGGTGGCCGCGTACCGAGCGGTCGGCGGCCGCCCAGTCCGGGACCTCCCCGCGGAGCAAGCGGCTGCCAGAGCGACGCGCGCGGAATTCCGCGCGTGGCTCGCGGCGCACGAGGTGGCGCACTCCCGGCCGGCGGTCGCCGCCTGGCTCGAGGAGGCCGCCGACCAGGGCCGGATTGGCACCGCTACGTGGCCGCTTGTCGAGCGGGCGCTCCGGATCGTCGCTGCCCTGCCCGCGCCCGAGTCCGTGCAGCGAACCGTGCTCGCCGCGAGGCTGCTCGATGGAGACCCGCATGCGCTGGATCTCGGCACGTCGCTGCACCGCCTGACCGTGTCACTACTCGCCGTCGCGGCCGGTTTGGCCGACGAGACATCTCCACGCGAGATCTGGGGCGCCTGGAACGTCGTCGTCGATCCCATCTCCTCGAACGTCGTCGCTCTCAACCTGCCTCTGCTCGGCGAGCGGCGTGTCGCCGAGATGGCGCGAGCCGCGCACGGCACGCACCTCGTCCTCACCTACGGACAGCTAGCGGCTGAGGAGTTGCAGTGGCCCGAGGCGATCGAATGCTTCAGCTGCGAGAACCCTTCGGTGCTGATCGCCGCCGAGGCGGCCCTTGGCGCGGCCTGCCCGCCGATGCTATGCACCGGAGGTCGCCCGTCGGACGCGGTCCGGCTGCTGATCTCGTCGCTGCATGCTGCGAGCATCCGGATCCGCCATCACGGTGACTTCGACGAGGCCGGCGTGCAGATCCTGCGCGATCTGGAGACGCGATACGGGGCGGTTCCGTGGCGCTTCGACGTGTCCTCGCTCTGGTCGCTGCTCCGCCGGAGAGCGGTGGCAGTTCCCGATCGTCCGCCGACGACGCTTGAGGAGGCGGTAAGCGGGTTGAAGTGTTATGTGGCCGAGGAGCTGGTCATCGAGGAGCTGGTCGGGGACCTGCGGGCAGCGGCGCCGGGCCTGGGGTCCGATTCTGGTCCCGTCGTCGGGAGGCGTTGAGCGGCGTCGCGGCGAGGGTGAGTGCGCGCTTGGAGGCGGCGTATATAGGCTGGACCGCATGGGCAAACTGGATCGCCGCTCCTCGAGTACCAACACTCTTGCTCCACATCCACCGAGCCGAACGCGCTGACCGACTCGCAGACGCGCTCGCCGCGATCCTGGCCGAGCCGCCGCAGGACCCCTTCACACCGGAGGTAATCGCGGTGCCGACGCGGGGGATGGAGCGCTGGCTCACCCAGCGGATCTCTGCTCGGCTCGGCGCGACCCCGGGCCGGCGCGACGGGGTGTGCGCCAATGTTGAGTTCCCGTTCCCCGGGAGGCTTATCGGCGGAGCGATCGCGACGGCCTCCGGGATCGACCCGGCCGACGATCCGTGGCCGCCCGAGCGGTCGGTATGGCCGCTGCTCGATGTCGTCGAACGGTGTCTCGGCGAGCCGTGGCTCGTGCGGCTCGCGACCCATCTCGGCTGGGCGGGAGCGAGCTCCGGGTCGGGGCGCCGGTTCGGCCGACTCCGCTTGATCGCCGAGCTCTACGACGAGTACGGGATCAGGCGCCCCGCGATGCTCCAGGCCTGGGCACGGGGAGAGGACAGCAACGGCTCCGGCGATCCGCTCCCTCCAGGGGCCGTCTGGCAGGCCGAGCTTTGGCGACGGCTGCGCGCGGCGATCGCCGTGCCGAGCCCAGCCGAGCGACTGGACGGCGCATGCGCTGGCCTACGCGAAGCGCCCGAGATCATCGAGCTTCCGGCCCGCCTATCGCTGTTTGGCGTGACGCGGCTGCCGGCCAGCCACGTGGAGGGCTTGAGCGCGATCGCCGCCGGCCGCGACGTGCACCTGTTCGTCCTCCACCCCTCGCCCGCGCTGTGGCGCGCGGTTTCCGGCGCGATCGCAGGCGACGGCCCGATCGTCATCCGTTCGCAGGACAAAAGCGCCGACCTTCCCGATAACCGGTTGCTCGCCTCCTGGGGCGCGGACTCGCGCGAGCTCCAACTCGTCCTCGAAGCGAGCGGCGAGCACGCCGATCACCATCACGGCCTCGACGAGGACGGCGACGAGACGGTGCTCCGTCGGATTCAGACCGATGTTCGCGCTAACCGCCCGCCTCCCGGCGTTCCGCTCCCGGGCGAGCCGGACGACCGCCTGCTGCTGAGGGGAGACGATCGCAGCGTAGAGATCCACTCGTGCCACGGGCCGGCGCGCCAGGTCGAGGTCCTGCGTGAGGCGATCCTCCACCTGCTGCAGGACGACGACTCGCTCGAACCGCGGGACATCATCGTCATGTGTCCTGACATCGAGACGTTTGCGCCGCTGATCCAGGCCACGTTCGGATCGATCGAGGCATCTGACGGCGACGAAGCTCCGGCGGCCGAAGTTCGGCGGACGGACCTGAGGGTCAGGCTGGCCGACCGATCTTTGCGCCAGACGAATCCCGTTCTCGGCGTCGTCGCACAATTGGTCGACCTGGCGGAGCAGCGGCTGACCGCTTCGCAGGTACTCGATCTCGCCGACAGCGAGCCGGTGCGACGGCGCTTCCGCTTCGACGATGACGATCTCGCCCGGATCCAGGATTGGGTCGCGAAGAGCGGTATCCGGTGGGGCCTCGACGCCGCGCATCGCGTGGAGTACCAACTTGATTCCGTAACGGCGGGAACGTGGCAGGCGGGCCTCAGGCGGATCCTGCTCGGCGTGGCGATGAGCGAGTCAGGCTGGCAACTGTACGAGGGCGTGCTACCTGTGGACGACGTCGAGAGCGGCGCGATCGATCTCGTCGGGCGCTTTACCGAGTTCCTCGATCGAGTGGGCGCGTCGATCGATGCACTACGAGGCCCGAATACGGTCGCAGGCTGGGCGGGAGCGATCGCCGACGCTGCCGACGCTCTCACCGCCACCAGCGATCGCGACGCGTGGCAGCGCCGGGAGCTCCGGCGGATGCTTACCGAGATCGTCACCGAAGCGAACGGCTCCGCGACGACGACCCGCATCGCGCTCTCCGAGGTCCGCGCGCTGCTCGGGCACCGGCTTCAGGGCCGCCCTACGCGAGCGAACTTCCGCACCGGCCACCTGACTGTCTGCACGCTCGTGCCGATGCGCTCGGTGCCACACCGCGTGGTCTACCTGCTCGGTCTCGACGACGGGGCCTTCCCCCGCAAGTCGCCCCGCGACGGAGATGACCTGCTGCTCGACGCACCGCACGTAGGCGATCGCGACCCGCGAACCGAGGACCGCCAGATGCTCCTGGACGCGCTGCTCGCCGCGCGGGAAAGGCTGATCATCATGTTCAGCGGCAACGACGAGCGGACCAATGCACCGCGGCCGCCCGCCGTGCCCGTCGGCGAGTTGCTCGACGCTGTCGACCGCACCGCCCGAACCGATGAGGGACGGGCACGGGACCGCGTCGTCGCGCGGCATCCCCTACAGCCGTTCGATCCGCGCAACTTCCTCGCCGGCGAGCTGGTGCCCGGAATCCCGTGGAGCTTCGACCAGACGGCTTTGGACGGAGCGACGGCGCTCAGCGAACAGCGGGGGGAGACACCGCCGTTCCTGGCCGCGCCGCTACCGCCGCTCGCAGCGTCGAGGCTGGCGCTCGACGACCTCGTCCAGTTCGTAGAACGCCCCGTCCGTGCCTTCCTGCGCCAGCGGCTCGGCATCTCCGTAACCGCATCTGAGGACGAGATCGACGACGCACTGCCGGTCGAGCTCGACCATCTCGAGGTCTGGAACATCGGGCAGCGCCTGCTCGAAGGAACGCTCGCCGGCCTCGACCCGGATTCGTGCGTCCGGGCCGAGATCGCCAGAGGGTCGCTCCCCCCGGGCCGGCTGCGGATCCCCGTGCTCGAACGCATCGGACCCGCGATCGAAGCAATCGCCGCCTGTGCACGGTTCTACGGAGGGACCGAAGCGCCGCGCTCTGTCGAGATCAACCTCGCGCTCTCAGGCGAGCGACGCCTCACCGGCTCGGTCTCCGGCGTCCGCAGGCACGTGCTCCTCACCGTCAGCTACGCCAGACTCAGCCCTCGCCACCGCCTCGCGGCATGGGTTCGCCTGCTCGCGCTGAGCGCCGCTCACCCGAACACGCCCTTCGAAGCGGTGACCGTCGGCAAGGCCAGGTACGGCACCGACGCGGACGTCACGATCGCGCGGATCGGGCCGCTCGGACCTGATGCCGACCTGCGAAAGAAGCGCGCGTTCACCCAGCTCGAGGCGCTCGTCGATCTCCGTGACCGCGGGATGCGCGAGGCGCTGCCGATTCCGTCGCTCCCCGCCGCGGCATACGCGCAGGCCGCGGCGGCCGGCGCGGATCCCGAAGCCGCAGCTAACAAGGCCTGGACCTCAGGATTCAACTTCGACGGCGAGGACGTCGACCCTGATCATCAGCGCGCGTTCGGGGGTATCGGCTCGCTCGCAGATCTGCTCCGAGAGCACCCGCGGCCCGACGAGCAAGGCGAAGACTGGGACGCGGCCGAACCATCCCGGTTCGGCCGGTACGCGCGCCGGCTGTGGCACGATCTCCTGGCAGCGGAGACCGTGAGCGACCTGTGAGCGACTCGGCCTCATTCGATCTTCGTGGGACCTTGCCATCGGGAATAACCGTGCTCGAGGCGAGCGCCGGCACGGGCAAGACCTTCACCATCGCCGCGCTCGCGGCTCGCTTCATCGCCGAGGGCAGGCAGCTCCATGAGCTGCTGCTCGTCACGTTTACCCGGATGGCGACCGGCGAGCTGCGCGAGCGCGTCCGCGAGCGGCTCGTGAGCACCGAACAGGAGCTGGCACGCAGCCTGGCGGGCGCCCCGGTCACCGCCGCGGACGAGGTCGCCGCATTGCTGGCCTCAGGCCCGCGGGCGGAGGTGGAGGTCCGGCGCGAACGACTTGCTCGCGCGATCGCCAACTTCGACGCCGCCACCATCGCGACCACCCACGGGTTCTGCCAGGAGGTTCTCGCCGAGCTCGGAACGCTCGGCGATCTCGAGCCGGATGTCACGTTCGCCGAGGACGTCGACGACCTCGTCGAGGAGGTGATCGACGACCTCTATGTCCGTCGCTTCCACCGCGAGGGCGGCGCTCCGTTCGACTGCGCCGAGGCCGGACTGATCGCCCGGATGGCGATCGAGAATCCGACCGCCGCCGTCCATCCGCTCACGGCGGACGAGAAGAGCATCCCGGCGATGCGGCGCCGGCTCGCGCTGGCGGCACGCGATGAGCTCGAGCGCCGCAAACGCTCGCTCGCTGTGATGACCTACGACGACCTGCTGACGCGTCTCCGAGACGTGCTCGCAGGCGCCAACGGCGCTACCGCCGCCGCCCGCCTACAGGCGCGTTATCGGGTCGTGCTCATCGATGAGTTCCAGGACACCGATCCCGTGCAATGGGAGATAGTCGAGCGGGCGTTCGGCGACGGCGGGGTCACGCTGGTGCTCATCGCCGACCCCAAGCAGGCGATCTACGCGTTCCGCGGCGCCGACGTGTACGCGTACCTGGCCGCGGTGAAGGGCGCCGAGACGCGACCGACGCTCAGGGTGAACTGGCGCAGCGATCAAGCACTGATCGACGCCCACGACGCGCTGTTCGGGGAGGCGAGGCTCGGCCACGAGGGCATTGCGTACCGTAAGGTCCGGGCGGCGCCGGCGAACCAGATGCCGCGCCTGCTCGGTGCGCCGTCGCCCGCAGCGTTGCGGGTTCGCATCGTCGACCGCGGTGATGCGTCGATCAAGCAGACACCCGGCGGGTTCGCTCAGGCTCGGTCGGCAAGGGAATACGTGGCCAAAGATGTGGCGGCCGACATTGTGTCGCTGCTCTCGTCGGGCGCCGAGATCGAGGTCCGCGGCGATGATTCCACGGCGTTGGGGCGGCGCTCTGTAGCCCCCGGTCACGTCGCGGTGTTGGTCCAGTCGCACAACAACGCGGGGCTGATCCAGGCGGAGCTCGCCGCCGCCGGCGTCCCGGCCGTCATCAACGGCGCCGGCAGCGTGTTCGGCACTCCGGCCGCCCGCGACTGGCTGCACGTGCTGGAAGCGCTCGAGCGGCCGGCGTACTCGGCCCGCGCGCGGTCGGCGGCGCTGACGCCACTCCTCGGCTGGACGGCCGAGGAGGTGGCACTGGCCGGCGAGAGCGATCTCGAGCAGCTCCACCGGCGACTGCACGCGTGGGCGCGCATGCTGCGATTGCGAGGGATGGCTGCGCTGGCGCAGACGATCACCGTCGACGAGCACATGCCGCGGCGGGTTCTCGCCGTCGCCGACGGGGAGCGCCAGCTCACCGACCTTCAGCACATTGCGCAACTGCTGCACGGCGCCGCCACGAGCGAGCAGCTCGGAACCGCCGCGCTGACGTCGTGGCTGCGCGAGCGAATCGCGTCGTCGAAGGAGGAGGGCAACCGGGACGACCTGACCCGGCGACTCGAGTCCGATGCCGACGCCGTGCAGGTCCTGACGATCCATCGCAGCAAGGGACTCGAGTTCCCGGTCGTGTACTGCCCGTTCCTTTGGGAGCCCGGCTGGATTCCTGACGGCGCGCGACCCGTGTACTTCCACGACGCGGAGGCAAACGACATCCGCGCCATCGACGTCGGCCTGCAGGGCCCCGAGTATGCCCAGCACAAGGCCCAGTACCGGAGCGAGGAGCGTGGCGAGGACCTCCGGATGATGTACGTGGCGCTCACGCGCGCCAAGCACCAAGCCGTGATCTGGTGGGCGGGTTCGTACAACAGCCGCGACTCGCCCCTCGGCCGCCTGCTCTTCGCGCAGGACGATGACGGGAATGTTCGACCCGACGGGTCGATCCGGCCGACCGATGACGCCGTTGTGGCTCGGTGGGGCGGCCTGGCCGAGCAGGCTGCCGGGTCGATCAGCGTCGAGCGTCCGACGCTCGGAATGCCCGCGAGCTGGAGCGGTGCGCCGGTGACTATCCAGGATCTCGCGGCTGCCCGCTTCGACCGGCAGCTCGATGCGCGATGGCGGCGGACTTCCTACAGCGACATCTCCGCCGGGGCCCACGACGCGATGGTCGGCAGCGAGCCCGAGCAGGACATCGTCTCCGACGAGGCTGATGATGTCGCTGCCGTGGGCGTCGGGGACGAGCCGTTCGCGCGCGCCCGGTTTCCGTCGCTGCTCGGCGAAATGCCCGTCGGCCTCCGGATCGGCACGTTCGTCCACAGCGTCCTCCAGGCGACCGACTTCGCCGCTCCGGACCGGCGCGTCGAGCTGACCGAGCAGATCGCCGCTGAGCAGTCGCGCGACCATGTCGAGATCGGGAATCCAGCGGCCGCCGCAGCGGGCTTGGCGGCCGCGATCGAGACTCCATTCGGCGCCGTCGATTCTGGCTTGGGCCTGCGCAACTTGCGGCGCGCCGACAGGCTCGACGAGCTTCAGTTCGAGCTGCCGCTCGCCGGCGGCGACGAGCCCACGGGGCAGCTCACGCTCGCGGCGATCGCTCGCGTCCTGCGATCGCATCTCGCTCCGGGCGATCCGCTCGCGGGCTACGCAGAACGGCTCGCCGACCCCACGCTGCGCCGGGACGTGCGCGGTTATCTGACGGGCAGCATCGACCTGGTGTTCCGGGTCGCGGGCGGCGGTCGCGCGCCGCGGTTTGGGATCGCTGACTACAAGACCAACTGGCTCGGCGGTGTCGACGAGGAGCTCACGGCATGGCACTACCGGCCCGAGGCGCTGGCCGCCGAGATGGCGCTCGCTCATTACGGTCTGCAGGCGTTGCTGTACACAGCTGCGCTCCATCGCTACCTGCGGTGGCGGATGCCGGGCTACGACCCCCACCGCAACCTGGCGGGGGTGCACTACCTGTTCCTGCGGGGAATGGTGGGGCCCGACACGCCGGTTCTCGGCGGGGCGCGGTGCGGGGTGTTCAGCTGGCACCCCCCGGGAGCGCTGGTGCGCGCGCTCAGCGATGTGCTCGACGGCTCGGAGTCAGCGTGAGCGGTGTGCGCGAGCTGCCTGCCGTCGACCAGTTCGGTGCGGCCCGCGTGCTTCGGGCGCCGGAGCCGCTGCGAAGCTTCAACGACATCGGCGTCCTGTCAGCCGCCGACGTCCACGTCGCGCGCGCGCTGACAGAGCTCGCGGGCGAAGGCGACGGCTCCGTCAAGCTGGCGGTGGCGCTCGCCGTCCGCGCCCCGCGCCTAGGCCACATCTTCGTTGACCTCGCGACGGTGCGCGACACGGCCGCGATCGAGTCCGACGAGGTGGTTGATCTGTCTGGCTTGCCATGGCCGGAAGCTGACGCGTGGACCGCGGTCGTCGCCGGGAGCTGCCGACTGGTCGCCGTCGGCGAGGAGCCGCTGGGGGCGCCTCGGCCGCTGCGCTTGATCGGGACGAGGCTCTATCTCGACCGCTACTGGCGGGAAGAGCGCCAAGTCGCAGCTGACCTGGTGTCCGGTGCCGTGCGTTCGCCGGGTGTCGACGCTGCTCGGCTGGCGCAGGGGATCAGCCGCCTGTTCGCCGGGGGCGATGGGGGCGATGACCACCTGCAGCGGTGCGCCGCGGCCTGCGCTGTGCTCCGGCGCCTCAGCGTCATCGCCGGGGGACCCGGTACCGGGAAGACGACCACGGTCGCGCGCATCGCGGCCCTCCTCTATGAGCAGGCCGTAGCCGCCGGACGTGCTTTCCCGCTCATCGCGCTCACGGCCCCGACCGGGAAGGCATCGGCGCGCTTGCAAGAGTCGGTTCGCTTCGAATCCGCGCGCCTCCGGGTCGAACCCCTGGTGCGCACGGGGCTGCTCGAGCTGCGCGCAAGCACGATCCACCGGTTGCTCGGCTCGCGTGGGAGCTACAGCCACTTCCGCCACGACCGCTCGAACTCCCTGCCGCACGACGTCGTGATCGTCGACGAGACCTCGATGGTGTCGCTCGAGCTGATGGCGAGGCTGCTCGAAGCGGTGCGGCCGGACGCGCGCGTCGTGCTGCTCGGCGACCCAGGCCAGCTGACGGCGATCGAGGCCGGAGCGGTGCTCCGGGACATCGTTGGGCCGGCGGCGGACGGCCTGCGCATGAGCGCGTCGATGCGGGCGGCGTTGACAACGGCGGTTGGCAGCGAGGTAATGGGCCTGGAGCCGCCTGCAGGCGTCACCTTCGGGGACGGGATCGTGGTGCTGGAGCGGGTGCACCGGTTCGGGGAAGGGATCGCCGCGGTGGCCGATGCGATCCGTCGGGGTGACGGTGAGGGGGTCGTCGAGGCGCTTCGCTCGGCGCCTGATTCGGAGGTGACGTGGATCGCGGCCGATAGTGCCGGCGGTGGCGGTGGCGGTCTTGGGGCGCCGGATCCAGACGCGCAGGCGGCGCTCGGGCCGGTGCGCGGTGGCGCCGTCGGCGCGGCGCAGTCGGTGATTTTGTCGGCGCGCGACGGCGATGCCGCGGCCGCGCTTCGGGCTCTGAGCGCGTTCCGGGTGTTATGCGCACACCGCCGAGGACCGCACGGCGTCGCCAGGTGGACGGAGCAGATCGAGCGCTGGCTGGCAGCCGAGGTGGACGGGTTCGACGCCGCCGAGCGCGACTACATCGGACGGCCGCTTCTGATCACCCACAACGACTACGAGCTGGGGCTGTACAACGGCGACACCGGCGTGATCGTGCGGGAGGACCCTGACCGCTATCGGGTGAGCGCCGTCTTCGAGCGTGGGCGCGAGCTGGTCGCGTTCACACCGACGCGCCTCGCCGCGGTCGAGACCGTCTACGCAATGACGATCCATAAGAGCCAGGGCTCCCAATTCGACACCGCCGCGGTGCTGCTGCCGGATGTGCGTTCACGGATCCTCACACGCGAGCTGCTCTATACGGCGGTAACGCGCGCGCGCAGGCGGTTGATTCTGGTCGGAACCGAGGAGATGGTGCGGGCCGCGGTGAAGCGGCCGGTGGCGCGGGCGTCGGGGTTGGGGGAGCGGCTGTGGGCGGCGTGAGCGTCTGGACGCCTGAGGCTGCGGGCGGCGACCTCGCCGCGGCGGTCAGCCATCTGGCGGGGCGTCTCCGGCGGCGGTCGCGCTCCCGGCGTGGTCCGCGCTCCCGGCGGCGAGTCAGCTCCGCGGCGCCCCCAAGATCGGCAAGTGCCCTCGAGTGCGAACGGGCAGGATCCGCAACCAGCTGGGCTCGGGGCGCCGGAGAGCAGCGGCGTTCTGTTCTCGGCGTTCAGTCCAAGCCGAGCATCTCACCGCGCCCGCCGTCGGCGCGCCACCGCGCGCGCTGGTGCTGATGATTTCGTGTCGCCCGCTGGGCTGGCCAGCCGTCGCTCGAGGTCGGAGAAGGCGTCGATGAGTTCGGTTGCTTCGAATGCGCGATTGCGCCGGCCCACGGTCGTCTGGCGGAGGATGCCCGCCTCGACCAGCCGTGGTATGGCCTCGTTGACCGCTTGGTCACTGCGTCCGATGAGCGATGCGGCGCTCTGGACGGTCACCACCGGCGCACCCGGAAGCGCATCGATGAGACGGTCTAGCGCCGACCCGGCTCGGACCCTTCCAAGCCGCGCCCGGCATGAGTCCCCCAGTTCGACAACGCTCGTCTCGTACAGCTCTGCGTCGTGTACAGCTCGGGTTGTCGCTGCAGCGAATAGTCCGATCCAGCGGTCCAGACTGCCACTAGCCGCGGGCGAGTCGGATCGTCCACGGTAACGAGTGTCCATGAGGGCGTTGACGTAGTCGTCGGACCATGTGGCCAGCACGAGGGAAACCGGAGGTAGAACGTGTGCGGCCAGGCCGCGGCGGCGCAGGATGACGTTGATCAGCGCGCGCCCAGTCCGGCCGTTGCCGTCCACAAACGGGTGGATGGTTTCGAATTGGGCATGGGCAATCGCGGCCTGCGCGATCGCCGGTAGAGAGTCCATATTGCAGAACGCGCAGAGATCGTCGAGAAGTTGCTCAACTTGCTCATGCGGCGGGGGCACGAAGGCCGCTGAACAGGGGTTGTAACTGCTGCCACCGATCCAGTTCTGCTCTGTACGCATCTCGCCGGCGTACTCATCGAGCCGAGTTCCGGCAACCAAGTGTCGGTGGATACATAGAAGGTCGTCGGTGACGATCTTTTTCTTGGGATCGCTGAGGTGCTCGATCGCCCAGTTCGTGGCCTCGATGTTGTTGAGCACCTCGAGCGCAGCGATGTCGGATGGCTGCTCGCCAGAGACCTGCTCCGCTTGAGCGCGAAGGAGTCGACGCCCCCCGACTTTGAGGCCTTCGATCCGCGACGAGGCGACAGCCTCGACGCGCAGCAAGAGACGCGCTACTGCCTCAGAGTCGATGAGGCTTCGTGCCTGCAAGTTGAGACGGACGACAGCGGCCTCGGCATCCGCGATGTCAGCAGCGGTCTCCCCTGCGAGGATGATCGGCCTGCCGATAAGGGGATCGGGTACGTACGCTTCATAGGTGGAGCCTTGACGGTCCCGCCGAGGGAGACCCGGCGTCAGGTCGGAGGTCCAGCGACGGCGTAGCACGGAAGCCACAAATCAAGGTTAGGATCCACTGCGGTGAGCCGGTCAGTAGATTCCAGCCGTGCCGGTCGTGCGCACCTCGATGCTGTCCTGGAGCACTACCCTTGACCGCGAGGCGCTGGCGGCCGCCGGGTACGACGTGGTCGAGTTCTCGGCCTTGGGTCGCGAGATCGCCGCGGCCGCTCGGCGCGCCGGCCGGCGACGCAAGAGCCTCGCGAACCCCGCCGAGGAATGGCTGTCCCGCGTCGCCCAGGCGGACAAGCTCGCCGTGATGGGCGTGCGGCTGCGCGGCGTCAAGGACGTCCACGCTCTCCACGGCTACGTGCTCGAACCGGCGCTGCGGTCAGGCACGCCGGTGGCGATCGAGAGCGACCAGCGCCTCAGCCGCCTCGCGCCTGAGGAGCTCGTCGATCCGGTGTTCGAGTACCCGTACACGCTCGAGCGAGCGCTCGACGCGGCGATGAGG
>JALYZL010000587.1 GCA_030948875.1 Actinomycetota bacterium | reverse complement strand
GTGCGCTTGGCAGCTGACACGGGATGCGGAAGAGTAGGGGCCGTGCCTGCCTCCCGCTGCCTGGCCGCCGCGCTCGCCACGATCTTCTTTGCGCTCCTCCTTCCCGCCGTCAGTCGCGCCGGCTGCGGGGGCCCCGCGTCCGCGCAACCGGCCCACCACCCGCGCGCACAGCTCCCGCCGCTGGCCATCGGCGACTCCACCATGCTCCTGTCGATGCCCGGTCTCGCAGGGCGGGGCTACGCGGTGAGCGCCCAGGGCTGCCGCCAGTTCTTCCAGGCGCTCGCGCTGCTCGGCCAGCTCAAAGCGCAGGGCAGACTCCCCCACATGGTCGTCATCGCCCTCGGCGCCAACGGAGCCATCACCCACCAAGACGTCGGGGTCGCCCTCGGGCTCATGTGCTGCACCGGCAAGCTCGTCCTCGTCACCCCACGCCAGCTCGGCGGCGCAGCGGGCGAGAATGGGGTAATCGAGCACGAGGAGGCCCGCAAGCACCCGGGGCGGATCCTCCTCCTCGACTGGGTCAAGGACAGTGCCGGCCACCCCGATTGGTTCCAGCCAGATGGCCTCCATCTCACCCTACCGGGCGTCGCCGCGTTCACCCGCCTGCTCGCCACCGCCCTGCCCTACGCCTATCCCCACAAGCGCCACCGGCGCAAGCCCAAGCGCGCCAACGGGGCGGCCGCCTCCTCGCCCCCTGGGTCGCCGCTCACACTGGGTGCGACCCTCGGTCCCGTCGGCTACGTCGCGGCCACGATCTCAGGTACGGCGGGCACGAGCGTCCAGCTCAGCGAGCAGCTCGCGGGCGGCGCCAATCCAATCAGCGTCGTTCAGCTCCCGGCGTCCGGGACCGTGGCCGTGCCCCACGCCTTGACGTGGCTCTGCGACCGCCGGGTCAGGTCGCTGGTGGCCGCGACGCTGCCCCCTGCGGCCCCGGAGACCGCCACGACCACGGTCACGACCCCTTCGTGTTCGAAGCGTCTCGCGGCCGCTGTCGCACCGAGCGCGCGAGTGGCTCAGGCGATCACGATCCGCCTCCGGGATAGATGGGGCCTCGGCGGGCTCCCCCTGCAGATCTGCATTACGCCGCCCGGCGGTCGCCCGGCCTGCCGGCGCTGGCAGCTCCGCGCCGGCCAGCGCCGCCGTGTCGTGCGGGTCTCCGTCCCGCGCCCCGGGGGCTGGCGGGTCTCGGTCCAGACGCGCTACGGCTACAAGAAGTCCGCCGTCGTCTGGGCCTCGCATCCCGGCGGTCGCATCCGGCTGCTCGCCGCCGGCGACTCGGAGATGCAGATCCTCGACGGGTTCCTCGGGCAGGATCTCGCCCGCTACCGAGTGGACGTCACCAGCGACGCCCGCATCAGCACCGGGCTCACCAACCCGTCCTTCTTCAATTGGCCGGGCCACGCCGCCCAGCAGGCAGGAAGCCTGCGCCCAGACGTGACCGTGTTCTTCATCGGCGCCAACGACGGATTCTCCGTGGCCGGCAACCACGGCCAGGCGGTCGGCTGCTGCAGCGCCGCGTGGAGCGCCGGGTACGCCAACCTGGTCGCGGAGATGATGCGCATCTACCTGCGCGGCAACTCCGGTCGCGTGTACTGGTTCGTCCTCCCCACCCCCCGCCCGGCGAACTTCCAGTCGCTGTTCAACGCTGTCAATGCCGGGATCCGAGCGGCCGCGGCGCGCTTCCCCGGGCGGGTGGCGCTGATCGATGCCAACGCGTTCTTTACCCCGGGCAACCGATATCGGGACTACATGGTGTACCGCGGCCACGGCTTCGTCATCCACGAATCCGACGGCACCCACCTCTCGACCGCAAGTGACGCGGTCGACGCGGGCATCGTGACCCACCGCCTGCTCGCCGATCGCGTGATTCGCTGAGCGGGCGCGGCACCGGTCATACCGCGGCGAGCCAACGACCGAGCGCCTCGACCGTGAACGCGGCGAGGCGCATGACCCGCGCCGTGCGAGTCCCCATCGTCGGCTGAGCGGGCTTGGGCTTGCTCGGCTGGATCGTGTGGGGAGCCTGGATTGGGGCCGGCCCGACCGAGCTCGGCGATCGAGGGCCGGCCGGCGTGGCCAGGAGCGCGTTCGCCACCAGGCGGGCGAAGGCTTGCACACCTGCCGTGCTGCCGAGGTGAATACCGTCGGGCGCGAACCAGCTTGGGTGGCCCGCGCTCAGCTGGTCCCAGTCGAGCACGAGGATGCGGCCGGGATGTTGCAGCGCCGCTGAGCGGATCAGGCCAGGCACGTAGGCGTAGTTGCCGTGATGCGGGGTGACCATCGCGAGCACGCGGTTCGGCCCGACAAGGGCGAGCAGCTGGTCGATCTGCCCCACCGTGACCGAACCGTTGGTGCCCAGCGCGACGACGACCAGATTTGGGAGATTCTGGCTGTGGCTTTGCAGATAGACGATTCCCTGCGCCATCGTGCGGCACACCATCGCGTTGATCTGAAACCCGTACTGGGCGAGCGCCTGCGCCGCGTCGTAGAGCACCGAATCTCCGACCGCGAGCGGCGGCGGCCCAGGACCGACAGCGACTCGAGGACTGACGTTCGTCGTCTCGCCGCACTGGGCGCTGGCCGGCGTCGCCGAGAACGCGAGCAACGCGACCCAGGTGACGATCACCGGGCACGCCCATCGCACGGGCGTGCGGGCTCGGAGTCGGCGAGCGGCTGCGGGCTGCGGGCTGGGTAGTGTCATGCGCGTGGAATCCTGGCGGCGCGCCGACCGTACTTGCGACCATCGCCACTGTCCAGCGGGACGCTTACACCGCGCAACCCCGACCCGCTCGCATCGAGAAAACGATTTGACTGTTTACATTTTGTTCATGTATTGTCCCGGCATCTCGGGAGCGAGAGACCCAATGCCTAACCTGTACTGCTCACAATGTGGCCTTCGCACGAGGCTCACGCCCGCTTCTCTCCTGCTGGAGAACTGTCCGCGGTGCATGGCGCGCCGCGGGACGGTGGCGCCGCTCGTCGTCACCGCCTTGGCCACGCGGTCCGCAGGCGAGGGTGCGGGCTTCGGACCCCACGTCACCTCGCCGCCGACGTCGTCCTGAGCGCGCCCCCGGCGCTGTCAGCACGGTCTGAGCGCGTCAGGTCCGCCGCGGGCCATACCCTGTCGCTCCAGTGCCCGACTGCTTGCGTCTCGCCTGGTGCCGTTGCGCTCCCGTAGCCCTGCTCGTCGCGGCGATTCTCATCCCCTCCGCCGCGCTCGCGGCCGGCGGCGGCGCGGGACTGGGGCCGACCGGAGGCGCCCCCTCCGGCGGACTCGATCCGATTTCCGCGCCCAAACACAAGTCGCCGTCGAAGTCGCACAAGGGCTCGTGGCTCCGGGGCGTTCAGATCACCGAGTACTGGCCGGTTCCCGAGGCGTGGTTCGTGGGCCAGCTCGTCGACGTTCCCGGTCTGACCAGCGAGCACCGCATCGACTGGCTGTATTCCGCGCTCGGGGTCTCGATGCAGGGAGAGGGGATCGGACTCGACGGTCAGCTTTACCACATCGCCTCGCTGGGCGATGCCGGCTGGGTGACGAGCGCCGGCAAAGCGACCTCTCCGGGCGCCGGCGGATGGTCGGCCGGTCCTCCCTACTGGCGCGCTGGCGGGTTCTGGCGCAACCGAAAGGGCGAGGTCACCTATCCCCTCGAGCTCGGGGGCTGGTCGAATGGGGCGGGCCACAAGCACGTGCCCATACGCAGCGTCTCGTTCGCCGCCGGACCGTCGCTGGCGCTGAGGTACTACCAGTCGATCGCCGTCGACCCGAACCTGATCCCGCTTGGCAGCCGCGTCTACATTCCCGCCTACCGTCATGACGGGTACGGCGGCTGGTTCGTCGCCCAGGACACCGGCGGGGCGATCATCGGGCGCCAAGTCGACGTCTTCCGAACGCCGCCGGCGGCGCCTACCGACCCGGGGCTGGGCCTCACCGATCAGAGGATCTGGGTGGTCGTCGCGCGGCGCTGACCGCGCCGCACGCTCCGCGTCCTGAACCGCGGCACGACGCACTAGACTCAAACGCGATGGCCAAGCAGCAGCGAACGGTACGGATGGAGCAGCGCAGCCAGCTGGCCGCGATGCAGCAGCTCGAGAGCCGCACCGACGAGGAGCTCGAGGCGGAGACGAGGTTCAAGGCCGCGGCCCAGGCGATCCTCGGTGCCCGTGCCGCCGAGCGCTACGACGCCAAGGCGGCGCGCGCCCACTTCCAGCGCGCCCTCGCGGCGTCGCGCCCGCAGGAGCGGCTCCAGCTGCGGCGCATGGCCGATGCCTCGCTGGCGCTCGCCGAGCGCCGCGCCGACGACCTCAAGAAGGCGGCGGAGCGGCTCGGCGTAGAGGCGCCCAGCGGGCGGCAGCTTTTCGGCCTCAAGGTGATGGGGTTGATCGCGCCGCCCCAGAGCGCGGGCGTCCTGCTGCGGGTCCGCGGTGTGCTCCTCGTCGTCCTCCTCATCCTCACGCTGCTCGCCCTCGGGTTCGGGATCGTCGAGCTCGTTTCCCTGCCCTTCGGCGGCGGCTCGTGGCAACTCTCGATCTTCTACGGCTTCGTCCTCGTCGTGGTGGTGCTGGGCGTTCTCGCCTATCTCGGCCGCCGCCGGCAGCGCAAGGCGCAGGCCGAACGCGCCGAGCAGACCGCCTCGCGCGCGCGCTGAGGCACTCCATTACCTGACCGTGTGCGGCCGGTACTCCCTCGCCACCACCACGCCCGCCGACGTCCGCGCTCGCTTCCCCGTCGGCGAGTCGATCGAGATCCGGCAGCGCTTTAACGTCGCCCCCGCCGACGACGTGCTCGCCGTCACCCTCGATCGCGAGGACAGCCCGCGCGGCGAGCTGCTGCGCTGGGGACTGGTGCCCTCGTGGGCCGAGCGCCAGGACATTGGCCTGAAGATGATCAACGCCCGCGCGGAGACGGTCGCCGAGCGCCCAGCCTTCCGCCGGGCATTCGAGCGCTACCGTTGCCTGATCCTCGCCGACGGCTTCTACGAGTGGCGGCCCACGCCAAGCGCGCTCGCGGGCCGCGCTCGCAAGCAACCGTTCCACATCTCGTGCACGGACCAGCCGGTGTTCGCGTTCGCCGGGCTGTGGTCGGTGTGGCACGCGCCCGAGGGCGGCACGTTGCGCTCGTGCACCATCCTCACGGTGGCGGCCAACGCCGCGGTGGCGCCGCTGCATGACCGGATGCCGGTGATCCTTCCCGAGGGCGCCGACTCCGCCTGGCTCGATCCGGGCACGCCGAGGCCGGAGGTGGCGGAGCTCCTCGCGCCGCTCGCGCCCGAGCGGACTGCCCTGCGCCCCGTTTCGGCGGCGGTCAACGACGCGCGCTACGACGGCCCCGAGTGCCTCGCGCCGCCGGTGGCGAGCGAGCAGACGACGCTATTCGAAATCTGATGGCGCTCTCCCCGCTCCTCGACGGCTACGACCACGTCCTCCTCGACCTCGACGGCTGCGTGTGGGTGGGCGAGCGGAGCACCCGGGCGGCGCCCGAGGCCGTGGCCCAGCTCCGCTCGGCACAGAAGCAGATCGCCTTCATCACCAACGACGCGCAGCGCTCGGGCGAGGAATACGTCCGCAAGCTGTGGTCGCTGGGAATTCGCGCCTCGCTGGCCGAGGTGGTGACCGTCGGCGGCGCCATCCAGCACGTCCTCGCCGAGACCCGCCCGCGCGGGGGCACCGCGTACGTGATCGGCTCCGAGGCGATCTTCCGCCACGTCGAGGACGCGGGCCTGCGGATCGTCAACGGGACCGATCTCGCGTCGCGGGCCGAGGTCGTCGTCGTCGCCGGTCATCACGACCTGCACTACCGTGAGCTGCGCGAGGCGGTTCAGGCGGTTATCGCCGGGGCTCAGTTGATCGGCGCCGGGCGCGACCGCACCTACCCGATGCCCGATGGTCCGTGGCCCGGAACGGGAGCGATCGTCGCCGCGCTCGAGTACGCGACCTCGCGTACGGCGGAGATCGTCGGCAAGCCCGACCCCCAGGTCTTCCTTACCGCGCTCGACCGGCTGGGCCCGGGCCGGGCGCTCGCTGTCGGCGATCGCCTCGATGCCGACCTCGCCGGCGCCGCGGCGGCCGGACTCGACGCGGCGATCGTGCTCACGGGCGTGACTACCCGAGCCGAGGCCGAGGCCGCTGAGGAGCCGGCCCCGGTCGCTATCGCCGAGGACCTGGCAGAGCTCGTGCTCGCCGGCTGAGGCGCCGTGCCCGAGCCGCGGAGGATGGCCCTGATCGTCAACCCGTCGGCGGGAGGAGGGC
>JALYZL010000528.1 GCA_030948875.1 Actinomycetota bacterium | reverse complement strand
CGCTATGCCCGCGCCCAGCGAGTGGCCGACGAGGTCGAACGGCGCCTGAACCCCCGCGCGGCGAGCCCTGGCGCGATGCGCTGCGCGACCGCCTCGAGCTCGAACCCGGGACCAGCCGGCGCGGACTCGCCAAAGCCCGGCACGTCAAGCGTCACCACCCGCCGTGTCAGCGCCAGCGCCGGCGCCACCAGGCCCCAGATCTGCCGCGTGGTCGCAAGGCCATGGATGAGCACGAGCGCCTCGCCCTGGCCCGAGTCCTCGATCGCCAGCAGCCCGGGCATGGAGCGATCGTAGCCCTGGCCGGCGGCCGGCGGGTGGGGGGCGCCACCGGGCGCGGGGCCGGGGGGCCGGGGTGTGTGTGTGGCGCGAGGGAGTCGGGGCGGCGCGCGGGGGAGCCCGCACGCTCCGAACCAATGTCGTTTAGTCAGTATGGACGTATGAGGCTGCTCGTGCGTCGCACTCGCGTCCTGGCGATCCTAGATAGCTGGATCGTGAGGTGTCGAGGCGGTCACTGTGGTCCTCGTGGGAGCCCGGCCGCGAGCTCGTCGCTCGTGACCCAGTGTTCGACGATGTTGCCTTGCACTTGGCCCGCCGCGCTTGGAAGCAGGACCGCGAGGCATGCCTGGTATCCCGGCCCGGGATCAAGGTCGCGCATCCAGACCCGATCCGGCGGCAGCGACGCGGGCCCGTCGAGGATCGTAGGCGCGGCGCTGGGACACGTGACCCGCAGTGAGTCGAGCGGAACGGTCAGGCCCTCTCCGCTTGCCTTGAGGAGTGCCTCCTTGCGGGCGCCTAGGCTGGAGACAGCGCGCGTCGGTGTGATCGTGGTCGGTCACAGCGCCTAAACATACAGCCGCGGACGCCTGGTACGATCGACCGTTAGTCGGCCGCGTAGGGCAATGCTGGCGAAAGAAGGTTGTTACTCCGCGCCCATAAGGTTCTCGCCGGCGGCCGGCGGATGCGATCGGGCCCCGGTGGGCAACGCTGGATCGCCTCTGCTCCGCCTCGCGTTCGCCCTCGCGGCGGAGCTGGCTGGGCTGCGCCTCATCTCGAGCCGTAGGTCGCGGATCGAGAGCGCCTCGGTGCGGGCGCGCTCAAGCCAGTAATCCTGATCGCCTGGGGGTAGCGCTGCAAGCTCGGCATGGTGACTCCATGACAGGTTCTCCCGACGTCGGGAGACATCGAACCTGGATGCAACGTAGGTCATGTTCATCAGCGTCTGGGTGTCATACCCGGTGATCCTCGCCGCGCGGGAATAGCGCTCTCCAAACCTGGCGTTTCCGTAGCGAAGCCAGTCGCCCAGCCACCATCCCACCCGGCGGGATACGCCACCGATCCGCATGCCGCAAGCCAGCCAGTCACGCAGGCAGAGGTCGACCTGAGGCTCCCACGAAACCCGAGTCAGTGCGGCGCTCGACTCGTCGGATGCACTACGTTGAAGATCTGTCGTTGTCAAGTGTCTGTCACTGGGTTGAGGTCTGGCCAGTGAGGAGGTTTCAGGTGCAATCGCGTGCCGCTAATAATGCGCACGTCAGGAACTGCTGAACGGTTACGAGGAACTCATCGACGCTCCCGTTTAGTTATAGCTCGCGATGTGGATTTCCACCATCGTCAAACTGTGCAGGTTTGCGACCGCGGTGCTGTGCACTGTGCACAAGGCGCCCTCGCCCGTCACCTGCGATCAGCGGGCACCCAACCAACGGCCGGACAAAGTGTGACGCCAAACAAAGACAGGGCCGCATGGCGGCCGCTCTATCGATCTGGATCGCGCTCGTCGCGATCGCGGCCAGCGCCGGCGGCGGCTTGTGGGCGGGAATCGCCTTTGCCGTCGTGGCGGCCATCCTCGGGGTCTCTCTCGGGGTTCGTGGCCTGACGAGAGGACGATGACGCAGGCGGACGTAAACGCACGCCCTCCGCGGGCCGGTAGCCCGAGTCCTATACCGTCCGCGCGATGCTCCTGGGCGTGGATGTCGGCGGCACCTTCACCGACGCCGTCCTGGCCGTAGACGGCCGGATCGTCACCGCCAAGTCGCCGACCACGCCCCAGGATCAATCTCAAGGCGTCCTGGCGGCCGTAACGGCGGCGCTCAACAAAGCAGGCCGCGCCGCAGACGAAGTAGAGATCTTCGCCCACGGGATGACCGTGGTCACCAATGCCCTGCTCGAGGGCGCCGGGGCGCGGACGGCGCTCGTAGCCACCGAGGGGTTCACCGATGTGGTGGCGCTTGGCCGCCAGAACCGCGCCGACCTCTACCGCCTGTGCGCCGCGCGACCAGCGCCGCTCGTGCCCGATGAGCTGCGCTTCGGGGCGCCCGAGCGCATGACCCCCGATGGGCCCATAAGGCCCCTCGACGCCGACGGTGCCGACGCGCTCGCACAAGCGGTCGCCGAGGCCGACCCCGAAGCCGTCGCGGTCATCCTCCTGCACTCCTACCGTCACCCCGAGCACGAGCGCGCGATCGGCGACGCGCTCGCGCGCGCCCTCGGCCCGGACGCCCACATCTCGCTCTCACACGAGGTCGTCGGCACCTTCCGCGAGTACGAGCGGGCCGCGACCACCGAGGTCGACGCCGCGCTCACCCCGCTCCTGCGCCGGTACCTGCGCAGCCTCGTCGAGCGTGCCCAGGAAGCGGGCCTGCCCGAGCCGGCGATCATGCAGTCGGGCGGCGGGCTGATCGACGCCGCCGCCGCCGGGCGCCACGCCGCCTGGATGGTCCTCTCAGGGC
>JALYZL010000496.1 GCA_030948875.1 Actinomycetota bacterium | reverse complement strand
GCCTCGCCGAGCATCCGCTCGTGGGCGCGGTAGACCTCGGCGAACTCGCGCTCGAGCGCCGCCCCTTCATCGTCGCCCTCGCGAAGCGCGGCGGCCCACGCCGCATAGTCCTCGGCCTCGATGAGCTCCGCCTTGAGCCGGTCGATGCGGCGCACGAAGCCGCCGAGGAGCGCGCTCGGGCTGCCGCCGAAGTCGTGGCGGCGGAGCGGCAGGTCGTCGATCCGCTCGAGCATCATGGCCAGGCGGTCGGCGGCGCCGACCACGGCGGCGAAGGGATCGAAGCCGGCGTCGTGGAGCAGGCGCGCCGCGAGATCGCCCGGTGTCCCGACGATGATCTCCTCGTAGGCCTGGTCGAGCCAGTCGACGAGCCGCGTCCGGATGGCCTCGGCAGCCGCCGAGGACGGCGCCAGCACGAGCATCTGCTCGGGCGCCACTCCCTGGTCCGAAAGCCACGCGAAGCGCGCCTCGAGCACGCGCGTCTTCCCGCTCCCGGCCGGGCCGCACACGACCAGGGGGCCGTCCCCGTGGGTCACCGCTTGAATCTGGGCCGGCCCGAGCCCCTCGAGCGGTCCCGTGCGCTGCGCGCTCACTCTGACAGCATAGGCGCGTGATGACCGTTTCAGGCACTGCGCTCGACGCCGACTGGCTCGGCGTCTGCCGGCGCGCCGTGGGCGCGCTCGAGCGGATGCTCGCCGGGGTCCCGAGCGTGGACGACCGGGCCAGGGAGACCGGGAGCCGCGGCAGCGGCGGCGACCGCACCCTGGTCATCGACGCGTCGGCCGAGGAGGTGGTGTTCGCCGAGCTCGACGCCCTCAGCGCGGCCGGGTATCGCTTTCATGCCATCTCCGAAGAGCGCGGCGAGGTCGACTTCGGCGACACCGCGGTGCGGGTGATCATCGATCCGATCGACGGGTCGCTCAACGCCAAGCGAGGGATCCCCCACCACGCGCTGTCGATCGCCGTCGCCGACGGGACCACCATGGCCGACGTGGTCTTCGCCTACGTATACGACTTCGGGCCCGCCGAGGAGTGGCGGGCGAGGAGCGGCGAGGGGGCATGGTGCAACGACGTGCCCCTCGATCGCGACGCCGGCGAGCGGCGCGGGCGCGACGGCAGGCTCGAGGTGATCGGGATCGAGTCTGCCGATCCGCGGTGGGTGGCGGCCTCGATCGACGGGCTGGTGGGGAAGTCCCACCGGCTGCGGGCGCTGGGGACGATCGCCTCGTCGCTCTGCCAGGTGGCGGGCGCGCGCTTCGACGCGATGCTCACGCTGCGCAACGGACGCGGCGTCGACTCCGCCGCCGGTCAGCTCATCGTCCGCGAGGGGGGCGGCTACGTGAGCTTCCCCCGCTTCGAGGATCCGCTCGGGGCGCCGCTCGACGCCACCGCGAGCACCCCGGTGATCGCGGCGCGGTCGCCCGAGACCCTGCGCGAGCTCGAGGGAGTGCCGACGTGATCGACTGGATCCTCGCCGAGCGCCTGGCGGGATACCTCGCCGGGACCGGCGACGCGCGCCAGCCGAGCACCGACCTCACCGCGCTCGCGGTCGAGTCAGAGCAACGGGTGATCGCCTACACGGGCCTCACCCCATCCGGTTCCCTGCCCGAGCCCGAGGGCATCTCGCGCCGCGACTGGGTGTCGAGCAACATCTCCTCGATGCGGGCGCTCCTCGACCCGGTGCTCGAACGCGCCGGCGCCGGGCTCGGCCCCCTGCGCCCGGCGATGCAGATCGGCGTTGGCGTCGTCCTCACCGCTGAGGTGGGCGTGGTGGTCGGGTACCTGGCGCAGCGCGTGCTCGGCCAGTACGAGCTCGTCCTCCTCGACGAGGCGGCCGACGAGCGGCCCCCGCGCCTGCTCTTCGTGCTCCCCAATCTCGGCGAGGCGGTACGCGCCTTCGGCGCCGAGGAGCGCGAGTTCGTGACCTGGGTGACGCTCCACGAGGTCACTCACGCCGTTCAGTTCTCCGGCGTGCCCTGGCTCCAGGGTCACCTCGCCGGGCTCGTGCGCGAGCTCCTCCACGGTGCCGAGGTGCGGCTCGACTCCTCGCGCAAGCTGCGCTGGCCGACGCGCGCCGGGCTCCACCGAGTGGGAGACGCGCTGCGCCGCGGCGACTTCATCTCGCTCGTGGTCAGCCCCACCGAGCGCTCGGTGCTCGACCGCGTGCAGGCCGTGATGGCGGTGATCGAGGGGCACGCCGAGCACGTCATGGACGCCGTCGCGCCGGACCTGATCCCATCGCTGCCCCGGCTGCGCGACTCGCTCAACCGCCGCCGGCGCTCGCAGTCGGCGCTGTCGCGGATCGTCGCCCGCATGCTCGGCCTCGAGCTCAAGCTCCGCCAGTACGAGCAGGGGAAGATGTTCTGCGACGCGGTGGTGCAAGCGGGCGGGACCGAAGCGCTCCACTACGTGTTCACCTCGCCCGAGGCGCTCCCGACGCTGACCGAGCTGCGCGATCCGCCGGCCTGGCTGGCCCGCACGAGCTCGGGTCGCGACTCGTCGCTGTAACGCTGCTCGCGGGGCGGGGTACAAACACATGTTCGGTGATAATCCTCACCCGAACATTGGCTTACAAGTAATATCCTTTTGTCCCGACGGGAGCGGAACCAAAGCAATGGCTACCACCACGAATAAGACCGGGGCCCGCGCGAGCACGACGCGCAAGGCCACGACCACACGGAAGCGGCCTACCGCCTCCACGACGACCTCGACCCAGCCCTCAACGCCGGTGGAGCAGGTCCAGCAGCTCGCCGAGCGAGCGGTTCTCGTCCCCGTGGGCGCCGGACTGATCGCTCGCGACACCTTGGTCTCCTCCGTTCGCGGCCTGACCACCAAGATCAGTACCCGCGAGGGCGTCGAGCGCGAGCTCAAGCGTTACGAGCGCCGCGGCGCGACCGCGCGCAATCGGTTCGAGCGCCAGGTTGGCAAGACCCGTACTCGCTTCGAGCGCGACCTGCGCCAGCGGCGCAAGAGCGTGGAGCGGACGGTCAAGCAGAACCGTCGGAAGCTCGAGCGCGAGGTGCGTTCGGTTCGCAAGGATTTCGAGAAGCAGTCGGGCACTCTGAGCACGCGCGTCGAGAAGCTCGTCGATGAGGCGCAGGGCCTCATCGGGTCGGTCGCATAGGCACATACCGACTTCCCCCGCCCGGCGATCAGGAGAGCGCTGAGGGCGGGAAAGGTTCGCCGGCCCATATCTCGCCGGCGAACGTAGCACCCTCTCCTCCCTCAACCGCCGGGGCGTCACGCAAGTGGCGCCCCGTCGGTCTCTAGGCGAACAAGCACGTCTGCGACAATGGGACGATGCCCACCACCGAGCAAGTGACCGAGGCCCTAAAGGCGGTAATCGACCCAGAGCTCAGGCGCGACATCGTCGAGCTAGGAATGGTTCGATCGATCGAGGTGCACGAGAACGGCGTCGTCGACGTGACGGTCTCGCTGACCACGGCGGGCTGCCCGATCCGCAGCCACTTCCAGACCGGCGTGGCGCAGGCGGTGCGGGAGCTCGATGGCGTCGAGGGCGTGAACGTCTCCTTCGACGTGCTCTCCGACAGCGAGAAGTCCGACCTCAGCAAGCGGCTCGGCCGCGGCGCGCTGCCCGAGGGCGCCCTCGCGCAGGTAAGAAACGTCATCTGCATCGGCTCGGGCAAGGGAGGCGTGGGCAAGTCCAGCGTGACCGCCAACCTCGCCGCCGCCCTGGTCGCCGAGGGCAAGCTCGTGGGCGTGCTCGACGCGGATGTTTGGGGCTACTCACAGCCTCGGATGCTCGGCCTCAACGGGGACCGCCCGCGCGTCAACGAGCAGCGCAAGCTCGTTCCCCTGCAGGCGGCGGAGGGCATCAAGGTGATGTCGATCGGCTTCTTCATCGAGCAGGACGCCGCCGTCGTGTGGCGCGGCCCGATGCTCCACAAGGCGCTCCAGCAGTTCCTCGAGGACGTCGAGTGGGGAGAGCTCGACTATCTCCTCATCGACCTGCCTCCGGGGACGGGCGACGTATCGATGACCCTGGCCCAGCTCCTGCCCCAGGCCGAGTTCGTCCTCGTCACCACGCCGCAGCCAGTCGCGCAGAAG
>JALYZL010000482.1 GCA_030948875.1 Actinomycetota bacterium | reverse complement strand
CGCCGCCGCGGACCGCGGCCGGTCCCGCGGCCCCCGTGTCGAGCGGGTCGGTCGACGGGCCGCCCGCCGATGCGGTTTCAGTCATGGGCGCCCATCGTAGGTCGATGCCGAGCGGGGCTGAGGTGTCAGCGACGTAATCGGTGGGCCTGACGTTCGCATTGCCGGCCGGCCGCTATGCCTTCCTCAGCACGAAGCTGGAGATGCGGCGGCGGATGACAACTACAATCGCCAAGCTGGCGTGCCAGCTCGATGAGGAGGGGAACAGTAGTGAAGAAGCAATCCATCGCCTTGCTCGTCCCGATCGTGCTCGTGCTCGTGCTCGTGACGGGCGGGGCTGTCGCTGCAACGACGTACATCATCACGAGTACTCGGCAGATCAAGCCGAGCGTCCTAGCTCAGTTAGGCGGTGCGCGTGGAACGCCAGGACCGGCCGGAGCTTTCTCGGCGGCGAATGTCGTTGACGTCACGGGAGCGCCGCAGCAGCTTTGCGTGGCCATGGGCAGCGTGAGCACAATCTGTAGGGAGACGGTCGGGACGGCACAGTGCCCAGTCGGCGCTGTAGTCATTAGCGGAGGCTGGAGCGGCGGGAATGACCCTCCGTTCGACGCCTCGGTTGCGGACAATCATCCAACCAACAACGGGACGGCGTGGCAGATCGGCATGTTCGATGTATCTGGAGGTGGGATGTTCATCCCGTATGCGGTCTGCGCCAAACAGTCCGGGGTGCCCTCTCGGCGAGCACGCCGGGTCGACCCAGGCTCGATGGGATCGGGCGCGGCACGGCCGGGCTGATTGCGCCCTCAATGGTCGCGCTTGCCGGCGAGAACGGTGTAGGCCGCTCCGCCCAGGCCCCGCCGCTCCAGTGGCGCCAACCCGGCCTCGATCATGGCCGCCAGACGCCGAACCGGGCGGGTGGCCGAGCGGCGAGCCGGGAAGCGCTGCAGCGCATACTCCCACCCGAGGCGGTTCAACCCGATGCCGACGGGATCGCTGCTCGTCACCTCCAGCACCTCGAGCCCCAGCTCCTCGAGCCCCACCCGCAACCCTTCGTAGCGGATCAGGAACAGGTGGCGGGGAGCATCGACATGAGCCCAGCGACCGCGGAGGAGGCGGAACTGGAGGGACTGCGGGTTGGGCGTAGAGATCGCCAGCACTCCGCCCTCCTCGAGTCGCGCCGCGGCGGCGGTGAGCACAGGCCATGGGCGCTCGAGATGCTCGACCACGTGCCACATGGCAATGGCGCGGGCGGGCTCCAATCCCTGCAGGGCTTGGTCCGGCGCGTTGCTATGAATGGCCCGGACTCCGGCGACGCGCTCCAGGTGAGCGCAGCACTCGGCGTCCATCTCGATTGCCGTGACCTCGAAGCCGGCGCCGCGCGCCGCGCGCGAGAAGGCGCCGTACCCGGCCCCGATCTCGATGAGCCGGCCGGGGGTGGCGTGCTGCGTGATCAGCGCGAGCTTCGGCGCCTCCTGGGCGGCAGCGCGGTCGAGCTCGTGCGCGCGCGGATAGCCGTAGTAATCGGCGGGGTAGTAGGGAGAGAGGTCGGTGGGGACGTTGGCGAGGTAGTACGTGCCGCAGGCCAGGCAGTGGCGGTAGTGGAAACGCTCGCTGGACAGGGCGCGGTTGCGATCGGTGGTCGTGAACGCCGCCTCGGTGCTCCCACCGCAGAGCCGGCAGCTCATCGTCACAGCCGGAAGTCCGAGTAGGAGCGATCGCGCTCTGAGATCACGCGCTCGCCCGGCGCCGAGGGCCACTCGATCCCGAACGCGGGATCGTCCCAGCGTACGCCCCGCTCGGCGTCGGGGACGTAGCGCTCGCCCATCTGGTAGAGGATCTCGCAGTCGTCGAGGAGGGTCTGGAAGCCGTGAGCGAGGCCGCGCGGGAGAAAGAGCATCCGCCCGTTCTCGGCGCTGAGCTCGACCCCGTGCCAGCGGCAGTAGCTGGCCGAGTCGGGGCGCAGATCGATCCCCACATCGAAGATGGCGCCGCGCACGCAGCGGATGAGCTTGGGCTCGCCGTGGGGCTCGGCCTGGAAGTGCATGCCCCGCAGGGTTCCCGCGCGAGCGTTGTGGGACGTGTTGCACTGGATCACTGAGGGATCCATGCCCCGCTCGCGGAACTCGTCGGCGTCGAAGGTGCGGGCGAAGGAACCGCGCTCGTCTCGGGTCACCTCGAGCTCGACGACCCACGCTCCGGCGAGCGGCGTCTGCTCGAACCTCATGGCTCCAGCGTCAGCTCCGGCGTGCGCACCGCGAAGCGCCCGCCCCACTCCCGGATGAAGCCGAGCTGCTCCATGATCTCCTCCCGGAGGTTCCAGGGGAGGATCAGGACCACATCGGGCCGATCCTCGCAGATGGCGTCGGGGGGCCGGATGGGGATGTGGCTACCGGGGAGGAAGTGACCCTGCTTGTGGGGGTTGAGGTCGCAGGTGTAGGCGATGAAGTCCTGCCGGACACCGCAATAGTTGAGGAGCGTGTTGCCCTTGGCCGGGGCGCCATAGCCGACGATGCGCTTGTTCTCCTCCTTGAGGCCGATGAGGAAGCGGAGGATCTGGCGCTTGTCGGCGACGACGCGCTCGCCGTAGCTCGTGTAGGTGCTCAGATCCTCGTAGCCGGCGGCCAGCTCGCGCGCGCGCAACTCGGTGGCACGCTCCGTGTCAGGCTTGTCGGGATCCTCGGCGTGGCAGCCGAAGATGCGCAGCGATCCGCCGTGGGTGGGCAGTTCCTCGACGTCGAACAGGCGTAGCCCGTGGGCGGCGAATACGCGACCGGCGGTGAGGAAGGAGAAGTAGGAGAAGTGCTCGTGGTAGATGGTGTCCCACTGGTTCTGGTCGATCAGGCTCATCAGATGGGGGAACTCCATGGTGATCACCCCACCTGGCTTGAGGAGGATCTTCATCCCGGCGACGAAGTCGTTGAGGTCGGGGACGTGGGCGAGCACGTTGTTGCCCAGGAGTAGATCGGCGCAAGATTCCGGCGCCAGCGAGCGTGCCGTCTCCGCCCCGAAGAACTCGACCAGGGTGGGGATGCCCTTCTGGAGCGCGACCTTGGCGACGTTGGCCGCCGGCTCGATCCCGAGCACGGGGATCTGGCGCTGGTGGAAGTACTGCAGGAGGTAACCGTCGTTGGACGCGAGCTCGACGACGTGGCTCTCGGGGCCGAGATCCAGGCGCTCGATCATCTCCTCGGTGTAGCCCTGCGCGTGCGCGAGCCAGGTCGTCGAATACGACGAGAAGTAGGCGTAGTCGGAGAAGATGTGGTCGGGGGATTCGAACTCCTCGAGCTGCACGAGGAAGCACTCCCCACACACCAGCGCCCGCAGTGGATAGAAGGGCTCCATCGCGTTGACGTTCTCCGGCGCGACATAGGAGTTGGCCAACGGCGAGGTGCCGAGATCGGCGAACACCTCGTTCAGCGCAGCGGTGCAGAAACGGCACGTCGTCGGGGCCATAGCAGTCGGTGAGGCTAGACGATCGCCGGGCGAGCGCCGGTGTCCATCGCCATAATGGCCCGCCCATGCACGACAACGGCGACACGCTCCACGGCTGCTCGGTCTTCATCACCGGGGCCTACGGGCTGCTCGGGGGCTGGCTGGTCAAGGCCCTGCTCGCGCGGGGCGCGCGCGCGACCGTGCTCAAGCGTGATCGCACCGTCGGCTCGGCGCTCGAGCTCGAGGGAACCGAGCGGCACGTGAACGTCGTCCACGGCGACCTGTGCGACGCGCTGCTCATGGAGCGGTCGCTCAGCGAGTACGAAGTCGACACCGTCTTCCACCTCGCCGCTCAGACGATCGTCGGGATCGCCAACCAGTCACCCCTGTCGACCTTTGAGACCAACATCCGCGGTACCTGGACCCTGCTCGAGGCCTGCCGCCACAACAACGTCGAGCGCGTCGTGGTGGCCGCGTCCGACAAGGCCTACGGCATCCACGACGAGCTCCCCTACCGCGAGGATTTCGCCCTCCAGCCCCGCTACCCCTACGACGTCTCCAAAGCGGCGACGGACATGATCGCCCGCTCCTACTGGCACACCTTCCGGCTGCCGGTGGCCGTCACCCGCTTCGCCAACCTCTACGGCGGCGGTGACCTCAACCTCTCGCGTCTGGTCCCCGAGTCGGCCATGGCGGTGATCGAGGGACGACGGCCGGTGATCCGCTCCGACGGGACGCTCGAGCGCGACTTCCTCTACGTCGAGGACGCCGTCGAGGCCTACCTCGCGATCTGCGCCCTCCTCGACGACGGCCGGGGAGCGGGGGAGGCGTTCAACGCCGGCGGCGACCGCCCCCGCTCGGTGCTCGAGGTCGTCGGGCTCATGTGCAAGGTGGCCGGCACGGACGTCGAGCCCGACGTCCGCGGCCGGGGGACCCCGTCGGGCGAGATCACCCGCCAGTGGGTCGACTCGACGAAGCTGCGCACGATTTCCGGCTGGGCGCCGCGCGTCAGCCTCGAGGAGGGGCTGCGGCGCACCGTCGAGTGGTACCGCGAGCACGTACCCGCGGCGGGCGCGTAGGTAGTCCGCAGAGTGTCTGCACCTTTCACGCGGAATTGGATCTCGACGCTTGCGGCCAGCAGGCGTCTTCGTGTTCGGAATCGGCTGGTCGCCGCCGTCGGGCTCGCTCGCACGGTCGAGAGCTTTGATCGTCCAGCCTGGCTGTATCGAGGCCGTCGGAGGATTCCCACCGGAGAGCTCTGCTTCCGTGAGCCGTCGCCGGTGACCGAGCAAGATCTCGCATTGTGCGAACGTCTGATCGCAGCCTACGCTCGGGCCGCGGTCGACGCACGGGATGCCGGCGGTATGTGGTCTCACGAGATCTACCGGGACCGTCAGCGGGAGTTGATCCAGGCACTCGAGCGAGGCGACCCGGCCGCGGTGGCGGAGCTGCTCGGCTCGATGTTTCGCTCCGACTTCATCTTGGGGATGGCTCCCGGCAGTCTCGGCGTCGGCCGCCAGCCGCGAATGTTGGCTCGACTCTCCTACCTGGCGACGATGAGCAAGCTTGTCTCGCTGGCTGAGTCTCAGGGCACCACGCTGGTTGAGAACCCTGAGCAGGGCGCAGTTGGTGTCGGACTCACGGACGGCGTCGACGACCTGATGGAGAGTCTCGAAGGCTCTCTCGGCCTCTCTATCGACTTCCCCGCGGTCGGTGCGGCCTATGGCGTTCTCGCCGCCGGGCGAATGATCACGCCAGACACTCCCGAGCAGGTGTACGCGGCTGCCCGTATTCGCGATGTGCTCCAGGAGCATTTCTCCGATCGGGCGGCACCGCTACGAATCGTGGAGATCGGCGCTGGGTACGGCGGGATGGCGTACTGGCTGATGAGGCTATTCCACGAGCCGCTCCAATATGTAGTGATTGACCTGCCGATCGCGAATGTCTTGCAAGGGTATTTTCTGGCGCAGACGGTGGGCCATTCCCAGGTCTCCCTGTACGGCGAGGGTTCTGGAAGCGTCGCGGTTTTTCCGGGCCATGCTCTTTCAGCCGTCGAGGCGCCGTTCGATGTGCTGCTCAACAAGGACAGCATGCCCGAGATCCCGCGCGACGCCCTGCTTGCCTATTTGCGCTGGGCGCTGGGCGCGTGCACGGGCATCTTCTACAGCTACAACCAGGAGGCCGGCGCCGAATTTGACGGCACCGCCCAGAACGTTGTCCCGCGGGTGCTTACGGAAATCGGTGGCTTCGAGCGTAGGCGTCGTGACCCATCGTGGCTTCGGCGCGGGTACGTTGAAGAGGTGTATGCGATCGGGTAGCAGGCGGGGCCCGCACCGCTACCGGGGAGGTGGCGGCGCGGGCCCAACCTATTAGGACGACCCTGGTAGGGCTGGGGGGTCGTCCGGGTCCGCGAGACAGGGGGCATTGCTCGCGGACCGGCATGACGTCCCTGTCTCGTATGGAGGATAGCGTCTGGCGACAGGGATTTCATCGTCCCCTGGCTATCCGAGCTTGACCCGCCGGCCTCGTGCGCCGGCCGGGCGGAGGTACGCATTGCCGCCGAACCGGACCGCTACGCGAAGCCGCGTCGTCCGGTGCGCGATCAGGTGGCGGAAGGCGATCTGCGTCCCGAACGTGCAGTTCGACTGCAGGGCCACCCGGCGGAACGCGACAACCTTCCTCCCCGAGAAGTAACGGATGCTGACCAGCCCCGTGCAGCCGACGCCGGGCGGCAGCGCCACCGACGCCGCCACGGTGCCCGTGGTCGTGAACAGGTAGGGCCGATGGCGCACACGGCCGGGCGTCGTATGCGCCGTCGCCGTCGCCCGCCAGCGCACCGGGGGGATCGTCGTGAACGCCTGGTCGGCCCCGGTATTGGCGGCCACCCCGGGGTGCGAGGCGACGAGCCGGTAGTGGAAGGTGGTGCCCGGCGCCAGGCCGGTGAGCGTGTACGAGACGGGGCTCGGCGTGGTCGCGGCGGTCGCGTTCGTCGCCGCGGTCTGGTTGCCGTAGCTCGGAGTCGTGCCCCACTCGAAGTAGGCGCTCGTCGTCTCGCCGTTGGTGACCGTGGTCCCGGTCAGCGTCGCCATCGTGTTGGTGATTCCCGTGGCCACGCCCGTGACCGCCCCGGGCGGCGGGTGACCGGTGGTGGTGAAGGCACGGTCGCCGCCGGCGGAGCTCCCAAACTTGTTCGCCGATTCGATCCGGTAGTGGTAGAGCGTGCCCGGCGTCAGGCCCGTGAGCGTCTCGGTGACCGGGACCGCCTTGGTGCCGCCCGCGTGGTTGGTCCCGCTGAACGCCCCATAGGCGGTGGTCGGCCCGAACTGGAAGTTGTAGGCCGTGGAGGCGCCCCCGGGGTTGACCATGCCGTGGAGCACGGCGCGAGAGCTCGACACCGACGATGCGGCGCCGGTCACCACCGCGGGGGTCGTCGCCGCCCAGGCGACCGAGGCCACCGCGACGGCGGCCAGCAGCGACATCAGCACGATCTTCCGCATATTCCCTCTCTCTTTCGAGACAATTCGACTCTCGGCTGTGAGATACCCGGCGAGCCATGAAAGTTGCACCGTGCTCTCGGGTGGGCCACCGCGAGCCGGCCTGCGGGCACGTAGGTGAGACGCTGATCGCCACCGCGACGTCAGAGGCGGGCCGCGGTGTCAGGCGCGGTCCATCCCTCGCGCAGGGCGGCTCGGGTGAGCTCGAGCCAATCGCCGGTGGCCCCGGTGCGGGCGACGACGGCGAAGAGCTGGGCCACGGCCCGCGCGGGCCACAGGTCCTCGGGCGGGAGCGAGCCGGCGACGACGAGGCGCCCGATCGCGTCGGGTCGCTGCAGCAATCGGTCTCGGGCCGCGATCACGGTCGGCGTGTCGAGCGGCGATGGGCCCGGACCAGCGAGGTCGCCGAGGGCATGCCGGCCGAGCTCGATGAGGTTACCGGCCTCCCGCTCCGGAAGGGCTCCGAGCTTTGCCAGCGCCGCCCCGAGCGCGGCCTC
>JALYZL010000480.1 GCA_030948875.1 Actinomycetota bacterium | reverse complement strand
AAGGCCGCGGACGGCGAGCTCAGCGCGTAGCGAGAGCTCCACCGGGCTCAGAACATCCAGGTCGTGTTGATAACCGCGCCCTTGCGGGCGTACTCGATCATCGCGTCCTGCATGTCGAGCGGATGGCAGGGGATGACGCCCTCCATCAGGTCTTCCTCGCGCGCTCCGTGGAGCGAGAGCCCGAGGCGGCACGCGTACACCTTGCCGCCCTCCTCGATGAACTTGGCGAGCTGGTTGTTCTCGTTGCGCATCCCGGGGAACAGCTCATTGCCCACGGTTGGGAAGCCGCGCGTCGCCAGGCAGTTGAGTGCCCCGATGCCGAAGAAGTAGAGGGCGGAGTCGAATCCCTTGCGCAGGGCGCGGAGCCCCAGCAGCACCGCCACGAAGCTGACTGAGGATTCGTGGACGATCCCGTGGACCATGCCCAGATAGCTCTCGCCCGGTTCCGCCTGGTAGTCAGGGAAGACCTTGGTTTGCCCGTAGATCGACTCCCCGATCCCCTTCGTCGGGTGAGGGATCTCCATCAGGCTGGTGATCTCCTCGTCGCTGAGCTTCGGCTCGACCGCCATGCATGCTCCTTTGGTCGTATGACGCGGTGGACGTGCAGGGTTGCCTGATCGGGGTCGCGCCGGTATGGACGTCGGGCCCAAATTCGGCCCCTTGATTCAGGACGATGGGCCAGTTTGGCTGGGGGAGGACGCCGCGGGCGCAGAGGCGTGCGGGCCGGGCGGCTCGGTGCGGCAAGTTACGACTAGGTTTCCTCGCCGTGGACTCAAGGGACCTCGGAAAACGCCCGATCGAGGCCCGGCGGCGCGGGGTCTCGAAGCTCGGCTTCCTGATGGTGGTGGCGGCGCTGATCGGGGGCGCGCTCGTCGAGTTCCTGGGCGGGGTCAAGGCCCCGGCGCCCGGCCCGTTCTACGTCCAGCCCGCACCGCTCCCCCTCGGCCCGCCGGGGACGGTGGTGCGCGCCCAGCCGCTTGCCGGTGCCCCCGGCGGTGCGCGCGCCTGGAAGATCCTGTACCTGTCGCGGAGCTACACCGGGAAGCGGACGGCGGTCAGCGGCCTCCTGTTCGCGGCGCCCACCCCGCCGCCCGGCGGCGGTCGCGACGTGGTGGCGTTCACCCACGGCACGGTGGGCGTGGACCCGAGCTGCGCCGTCTCCAACGGAACCAAGTTCTGGCCCCACATCGACGGGCTGGCGCAGTTCCTGCGCGCCGGCGACGTCGTCGTCGTGCCGGACTACCAGGGGCTGGGCACAGCCGGGCCGCATCCCTACCTGGTCGGCGACGCCGAGGCCACCGCGACGCTCGACGCCGTCCGCGCCGCGCATCTGTTCGCGCCCGCCCACGCCGGCACCCGCTTCGTCGTCTGGGGTGCCTCGCAGGGGGGCCAGGCGGCTCTCTTTACCGGTCAGGAGGCGCGCGGCTATGCGGCCAACCTCGACCTCGTCGGCGTCGCCGCCGCGGCGCCCGCGACCGATCTCGAGGAGCTCTTCAAGGTCAACCGCGACGGCACCTTCGGGCGGGTGCTCTCGGCGTACACGCTGGACATGTGGAGCCAGGTGTATCCCCAGCTCCACCTCGGCCAGGTCGTCACGCGCCTCGCCCAGCCGGTCGTCCGCGCGCTGTCGAACATCTGCATCGGCGCGGACAACGGCCCCATCGCCGCCGCCGCGGTTAGCCTCGCGCTCAAGATCAGCTACTTGCACACGCTCCCGTGGGACTTCGATCCGTGGAGGAGTCTGCTGAAGCTCAACACCCCGGGAGCGGCGAAGATCCCGGCGCCGATCTTCATCACCCAGGGCGGCGCCGACATGCTCGTCCGCCCGGCGGTGACCGCGGCCTTCGCCAAGCGCCTGTGCGAGCAGCGAGCGACCGTCGACTACCGGGCCTACCCCGGCGTCGACCATATCCGCGCCGGACCGGACACCGCCTCGGACGTAGCGCGCTGGATCGCCGAGCGGTTCGCCGGAGCCAAGGCACCGAGCACATGCGCGGGCTCGGCGGGCCGGTAGGCCGGTGCCGCGAATAGGCTACGCGCGTGGTAGGTAGGCCCGTCGATCGCAGGCGCTTCCTGCGCGACGGCGCCGCGGTCGTCGCGGCGCTGACCGTCCCCGCTCTTACCGGGTGCGGTGGCTCATCGACCCCTCACCTCCGCCGTACGGTGACTCGTGCGTCGACGTCGGACGGGCTCACGCAGGCAGTAAACATCGAACGGGTCCCGATCAGCCCGCCCACCCTGGCGGATTGGCGGGCGCTGGCGAAGTCGCTGTCAGGTCGCCTGGTGCTCCCCTCAGACCACGGCTACGCGACCGCCCGGGAGCTCTTCGACCCCCGTTTCGACAGGGCCCGGCCGGTGGCGATCGCCTACTGCGCCTCGGCCCGCGATGTGCAGATGACGGTCGACTTCGCTCGCACCCACGGCGTCCGTCCAATCCCCCGCGGCGGTGGCCACAGCTACGGCGGGTACTCCACCGGATCCGGTCTCGTCATCGACGTCACGCGCATGAGCTCGGTCAAGGTCACGGGGACGACCGCGGTGGTGGGGGCCGGTACGCGGCTGGTCGATCTCTATGACGGCCTCTCGCGCGCGAACGTCCTCGTCCCCGGCGGGTCGTGCCCGACCGTGGGCATCTCGGGGCTCGCCCTCGGCGGCGGGATCGGCGTCCTCGCCCGCAAGTACGGCATGACCTGCGACGCGATCCGGGCGGTGAAGATAGTCACCGCCGACGGACGGCTCCTCACGTGCGACGCCGGCGGTCACGCGGACCTGTACTGGGCCTCGCGGGGCGGGGGCGGCGGCAACTTCGGGATCGCCACCTCCTTCACCTTCACCGCGCATCCGATCCCCCCGCAGCTGACCCTGTTCACCGTCGACTGGCCGTGGGCGGCGGCGGGCGAGGCGCTCGGCGGGTGGATCTCCTGGCTGCACGGCGCCCCCGACGAGGTGTGGTCGAACTTCCAGCTCCTCTCGGCCGGGAGCCGCGGCTTGATGGCCCGCAGCACCGGGGTCTTCGTCGGCGGCAAGAGCGCCCTCACCCCGCTCGTCAGCCGGCTCGTGTCCACGGTGGGTGCGACGCCGTCGTCGACCTTCGTCGGCGGTCCCGATCCCTTCCTCCACCTGATGCTAGTCGAGGCCAACTGTGCCGGCAAGAGCGTGGCCGAGTGTCATCTCCCTAGCCAGAACCCGGCGGGGATGCTGCAGCGCTCGGCCTATGCCGCCAAGTCGGCCTACGTCGGCAGGCCGCTGCCCAGCGCCGGGCTGGCCGCCGCCGTGCACGCCGTCGAGCACCTACGCGCCGAGCATCCGGGGCTCGGCGGGGGACTGGCCTTCGACGCCTACGGCGGCGCCGTCAACCGCGTGCCCGCCGACGCGACGGCCTTCGTCCACCGGGGCACCATCTGCGCCGTCCAGGCGACGGTGACGTGGGGTAGTACCCCCTCAGCCTCAGCCTTCGCCGCGGGCGAGGGATGGCTGGCCGCCGCCGCCAAGGCCCTCGCTCCCTTCACCACCGGCGCGGCCTACCAGAACTACATCGACCCCCGCCTCGCCGACTGGCAACGCGCCTACTACGGGTCGAACCTCACCCGGCTCACCAAAGTCAAGCGCGCGTACGACCCCGACAACGCGTTCAAGTTCGCCCAGTCGATCCCGCTCCACGCCTGACCGGCGCGCTTTCATCCCCCGGTGGCGGCGTAGAGCCGCGCGAGCAGGTTCTCCATCGCGGGTGAGGTCTGACCCGACCCGGGACAGCACCTCGGTCCCCTGACTGCGCTGATCCCGATCTCGAGGTGCGGCCCCGACGAGATTCCCACGATCCCGCAGCCAACCTCGGCGATCGGCGTCCCCGGCGTGACCAACGTGCCCACGGGAACGAGCGCGGGGTAGGCGTGCCCGTAATAGATGAAGCGGCCGTTGAGGGGCCCGCCTTCGACCTTGAGAACCGGGGCGGCGGCCCCGAAGCCACTGATGCCCTCCTGGACGATCACGCCGGTGGTCACCGCCACGAGGACGGCGCCGCCGCCGCATGCGCCCCCGGCGGTGGAGATGTCGACCCCTTGGTCGGGGGACCAGGTGCTCGGCGGCGTGACTACCGACAGCGGCTCCATCGGGAACACAAACCCCTGTCCTGAGGTGAGCGCATTGAGCTCCGCGACGATCTTCAGCTCCCGGCGCACTTCCGACAGCGGCATGGCATGGGCGTTCGGGTCGCCGAGCGCGGAGCCCGGCGCAGCGGCGACGCCGGCCTGGCCGGCGACGGGTTCGACGACCTGCGGATGGGCGTGCCCGAGCTGGTTGCCCGCTCCGTCCGCGCCCCCCGAGCCCGAGCCCGAGCCCGAGCCCGAGCCACATCCTGCGGCGGCTGCGCCAGCCACGACCGCGAGCACGAACAGACGCCGGAGGCGCATCGGCCCTGATTGCTCAGGCCACGGCCCGCAGGCCGCCGTAGCCGGTCACGAACGGGAGCCGCTCGA
Source organism: Actinomycetota bacterium (assembly GCA_030948875.1). Taxonomy (GTDB): domain Bacteria; phylum Actinomycetota; class Thermoleophilia; order Solirubrobacterales; family Solirubrobacteraceae; genus Palsa-465. The sequence continues at coordinate 6,282 of JALYZL010000480.1, read as the reverse complement.
GAAGCTCGCGCCGTGCCGCGATCTCGCCCGCCAGGGGTTGGCGGATGGCGGCGAGCTCGGGATCGAAGAGGTTGAGCAGCGGTCGGGCCGTGAGCTCGGTGACGCGCCCTCCGCCGTCGGGGAGGACGACCTCGCCCACCCGGAACGGGCGGCGGTAGAAGCCCTTCACGAACGAGATCCCTCGCTCGCACAGCAGGGGCCCGAGCAGCCCGCACGCGAAGTGCGCTCCGAAGTGCTCGCTGTCGGCGTCCAGGAAGCACACCACGTCTCCCCACAGGGCGTGCAGCGCCACATCGCGTCGCCCTTGCCGAGCACAGGCCCGAGCTCGGGCGCGAGCTCCTCCTGGTCGTGGACCTCGACGCCGAACTGGCGCGCGATCCGGGCGGTGCCGTCGGTCGAGCGGTCGACGACGACGATCTGGTCGATGGCGCCGAGCTCGCGGAGGGGCACGAGCTGCTCGAGGATCGGGCCGATCGTGCATTCCCCGTCGCGCGCGGGCAGGCAAATCGACACGGTCTGCTCACGTTCAGCGGCGAGGCGGGCCGCAGGGAAGGCTCGGTGGCTGAACGTGTTGGCGGCATGCCAGCGGACGGCGTGGGAGGACATCGGCTCCGACAGGATGACGTAGGCGAGCGATCAGGGCTGCGGGGGCGCGCGTGTCAGCCCCAGCCGCAGGACCTCAGCCCCCGGAGCGCCGCCGCTGACCGGCTCGCTGGCGACGTCGTCGCTGAGCAGGTGGAGCAGCGAGCCCACGCCCGCCAGCGTCGCATCGGCGACGATCGCGTCGCTCCCGCCGGCCTGGAGGGGACCCACGCGCAGGTCGAAGCCGGACTCGTGGTCGGCCGCGCTGACGTGGACACGATCGTTGAGGGCACGCCGGGGGGCGTGCAGAGCGAGGGCATCGCTGACCAATTGCAGATCGGACATCCGGTCGATCGAGAGGTTGGCACGCGCCGCGAGCAGGGAGATGAAGCGACCGAGCACGGCCGCCGCGGGGGCGCCGGCCGTGAGCGCGAGCACGATGTCGCCGGGCGGCGCGTGGCCGGCGTCGATCAGCCCGGCGGTGTCGAAGAGATCCTCTGCGTCGGGTGCCGGATTTCCGTGCAGGGCGAACCGCATGCGTACCTCGGTTCCCCCGGCGCCGCTGTTGATCCCGAACTGGTCGGAGAGCGAGGACATCATGGCGAACCCGAAGCCGAGCCGCGCGGACGGGTCGAGGCCGGTCCCGGCCGGGAGTGGGTTCATCCCCGCGCCCTCGTCGCGGACGCTGATCACTAGCTGGTCGAGGGCCGAGGTGATCGTGACCTCGGCGGTGCCGTCGCCTTCCGGATAGGCGTGGATGACGATGTTGTTGCACGCTTCGGTGACGGCGATGTTGATGTCCGCCAGCAGCTCGTCGTCGATCTCGAGGCCTTCCGCGAGCCCCGCGAGCACCTGCCGCGCCAGCGCGATGTTCTCCGGCTGCGCGGGCAACCTCAGCCACACCGAGGTCGGCTGGGTCGACTCGAGGGTGCCGTCAACGGGCGAACTCATGCGGGAGCCCCCTCCGCGACGACCGTATTGATGAGTATCGGCACTTCAAGTCTCAATATCGGCGCTTCCGCCCGCCGTGAAACCTCGGGACGCCCGCTAGAAGCTCGCGCGGGCGATGCGGCCTGAGACCTTCTCGGTCCAGGCGGCGTCGCCGAAGCGCTCGCGCACCGCGGCGGCGCTGGCCTCGTGGTCGTACCGAACGCGGCGGTGCTGAACCTGGCCATCGTCGCCGATGATCGCGTAAGCGGCCCTGGGGTCGCCGTCGAAGGGCATCCCGACGCTGCCCGGGTTGAGGAGCTCGACCCCGGTGGTGGCGGCGCGGCGGAAGGGGAGATGGGTATGGCCGAACACGAGCCGTGGTTCGCTCACGCCCGCGAGTAGCTCGTCCTCGTCGTCCGCGGCGGCGGGGAGGAACGAGCGCACGTCGGACACCGGCGAGGCGTGGCAGTAGCGCGTCGAGTGGAGGACGACCTGCTCGGGCAGCGACGCCAGCTCGTCCACTACCGCGGCGCCGAGCGCCTCACGGGAGGCCTTAATCGCGCCCTGGACGACGTCGTCCTGGGGGGCGTCTGCCGGGTGGGCGGTCCAGCGCTCGCCGTTGCCGCGGATCCACGTCGCGTCCCCGAGCGAGCGCAGCGCGGTTACCGTCTCGACCGGCCAGGGGCCGAAGAGCGCGTAGTCGCCGCCGAGCACCCAGCGGGCAACGCCGGCCGACTCGGCATCGGCGAGCACCGCCTCCAGGGCGGGGAGGTTGCCGTGCACGTCGTAGAGCAGCCCGGTTACCGGCACGGGGGCAGATATAGCATCGTCTCCCACATGGGCGACACGGTCGTGGTGGTTCACGCCGGCGCCGGCGCCCTCGCGGCGGCCACCTCGACGGGAGGCCGCATGGGTCAGCCCCAGCCGATTTCACGTTCACGCGCGCCGTTGATCCCAGCTGAAGCCCCGGACAGCGAAGACGATCCCGAGCACCGCCCAGGCTGCGATCACCCCGAGAGCGCTGATGTTGGCCGAGAGGCTGGCGCCCCTGACCATCGCTCCCGAGAGCCCCACGATCAGGTGGTAAAGCGGGAGGGCCTGGGCGATCCCCTTCATGAAGCCTGGGGAGTGGGCGGTATCGAAGAACACGCCCGACACGGCGACCACGGGCAGGAAGACCGCGTTGACGTACGCCGGGGCCGAATCGAAGTTGGGGATCACGTGCGAGAAGGCCACGCCGAGCGACGCGAAGCACACCACTCCGACGATCACGAAGACGACGAGCTCGACCCAACTGCGCGGCCAACCGGTTCCGAAGAACACGCGCCCGGCGACGGTGACGATGGTGATCTGGAGGGCGGCATTGGTGACCGCGTTACCGGCGATCCCGAGCAGGTAGGAGATCCCCGGCATGGGGGTGCCGCGTATGCGCTTGAGCACGCCCTGCTCGCGCAGGAAGGTCATGTTGAAGGCAAGCGCGGTGAACGTCGTCGACATCACGCTCATGGCGGCGATGCCGGGCACGATTATCCGCAGCTCCTTGGGGTCGTTGTGGAAAGCGGCGCCGAAGAAGGCGAGGAACAGGAGCGGAAGCAGGAAGTTGAAGAAGGCCGCGCTCGGGTTGCGCCAGAACAGGTGTCGCTCGAGGCGGTACTGGCGCCAGGCGAGGACGGCGACCTCGGTCATTGCCGCCTCCGCCTCGGGCGGCCTTCGAGCGGCGGCGCCTCGGCGGCCGGCGCCTCGGCTTCCTCGGTCTGGCCCGCTGTCAGCTCGAGGTACACGTCCTCGAGGGTAGGGCGCGTGACCGTGAGCGCCTCGAGCCGCTCTCCCCGACCGAGGGCTGCCCGCGTGAGCTCATGCAACAGCGTGGTCGGATCGTCGGTCTCCTGCTCGACCTCGCGCCCTGTGCCGTTTCGGTACGCAACCCGGTACCGAGGCGCGGCCCCGTTCGATCCCAGGTCACCGGGCGCACCCTCGATCGCGATCCGGCCATCCTTGATAATGGCCACGCGATCGGCGATCGCCTGCGCCTCGTCGAGGTAGTGCGTGGTCAGCAGCACGGTCTTGCCGAGGTCCCTGAGCGAGCGGATCGTGTCCCACGCCGTGCGTCGCGCCGCCGGGTCGAACCCGGTCGTGGGCTCGTCGAGGAACACGAGCTCGGGATCGCCGATCAGCGCCAGGGCGAGGTCGAGTCGCCTCACCTGACCGCCCGAGAGCGTGCGCGCCGTCGCGTCCTCTTTGCCTTCGAGCCCGGTCAGGGCAATCACCTCGTCGACGTCGCGAGGATGGGGATACATGGAACCGAAGTGCGACAACGCCTCGCGGACGCGGATGTGGCGGTACAGGCCCGTGCTCTGCAGGACGATCCCTACGCGGGCGCGAAACTCGCGGGGCCGCTGGCCCGGGTCGAAGCCGAGCACGCGGACCTCGCCCGCGCTGCGCGCGCGGTAACCCTCGAGGATCTCCACGGTGGTGGTCTTGCCCGCTCCGTTCGGGCCGAGGAGACCGAACACCTCACCCCGGCGGACCTCGAAGTCGATCCCGCGGACCGCCTCGAGATCGCCGTAGGTCTTGCGCAGGCCGCGAACGTCGATGGCGAGCTCGGACACGGAGCGGATCATGTCACCCGGCGGCTGCCGGGCGCGCACGCCGAGAACGGTGCGCTAGGCCTGCTCGATGGTGGCCAGCGCCTGCGGAAGACCCTCGCGCCTGAGCGCTCTGGGAAGCGGGAGCCGGTGCAGGACGGGCTGGAAGGCGTTGTCGTGGGCGAAGGGAAGCTCGGCGTTGACGATCTCGCCGGCGGCGGCGACGACGTGCGGGTCGAGCGCGGAACCGGCGGCCAGCTCGAGTCCGAGTAGCGCCTCGGAGTGCGAGAGCTGCTGCGAGCCCGCGGCGGTCAACTCCGCCCAACGTGTCGCGACGGCGAGGATGCGGCTGTCGAGCGGGATGTGGCCGGCCGCCAGCGCCGCCGGCTCCCCGCCACCGTCGTAGTGCTCGCCCGCGTAGCGAGCGGCGAACTCGATGTTGTGCAGATCCTCCCAGTGCGCGCCTGGCGCGTGGCTTCCGTGGTGGAGGAGGTGCGCGGCGCCGGCGAGCACCCGGCGGCGACGGCGGCTCAGGCGCAGAACGTCGCCGAGCGCGGTGGCATAGAGCGCCGCCGCGGCGCCGAGATCGAGTTGCGTGACCGAATGGCGGCGAGCCAGCGCGGGGAGGACGAGGCTGGGAGTCAGGATGACCACAGCAAAGATGGCGAACGCGGGAACGCCGATCGCTCCGAAGAGGACGGCGGTGATCCCGCCGAGCAGTACGTCGGCGATGACGACAGTGATGAAATCGGGGAACTCTCCGCGCAGCAGCGGCCAAGCGCGATAACCCTGGTAGACGGTTCCGTACACAACCCTCGCAATCCCGAACTGAACCACTCCCATCACCATCCCGGCGGTGAACAGACCGGTGGCCGCCCGAGGCGCCAGCGTCGTCGCGCCGGCGAGCTTGAGGATCTCGGCTGCTGCGAGCGCCGACCAGCCGTAGGAGCACAGGTTTGCGAGCGCTCCCGGAGTGAATACGGGGTGCTCGCGCCAGAGCAAGCGGCTCGCGATCTCCCAGGGGAGGAGGACGATGAGACCGGCGAGAGGCCCAGAAAGAGCCACCGCAACCAGGGCGATCGCATATCCGCCGTCGATCTTGAGCGGCACCTTGGTCTTGAAGTGCACGTCCGCGCGGTAGGCGCAGACCCCGAACGCGAAGAGCAGCGCCAATATCCCTGGGTGGCGGAGGTGAGGATCGGGCGCGAGGACAAGGAAAGCCGGTACGAGCGCCACCGTGGCGGCGCCAAGGATCAGGACGGCGGCCCTGCGCGTCCCTACCGTCCTGGCTGTTTGCTTTGCCTCTTCCATGATCGGGCGGCCCTGGTGGTCGCGAAGCCCCCGTTCTCGCAACCGCCACCGCGACGGAGAGCTTACCGCTTCCGCCGTCTGGTCGTCATAAGTATCGGATGGGGATCAGCCTTAGCCGTTACGTACTGGCATGAACCCTCCTTGAATTTGCCTAGACCTCGCTAAAGCTAGGCATCCATCGTACGGGCGAGGCAGTCCGTACGAGTTGGATACCCCATCGTCTCGCGAGACTAGCTTGCTGAGAAAAGCTGCAATGAGCGGACTAATGTTGCTGCGCACGTGCGCCGCGCTTGCATCGACATCGGCTCGAACACCACGCGCCTGCTCGTCGCCGATCGCGCGGCGGCTCATCTGCAGGAGGTCCACCAGGATCGCGCTTTCACCCGCATCGGTCGGGGGATGGCCAGCGACGGGACCATCGAGGAGGCCAAGATCGCCGAGGTAGTGGGCGTGGTCACCGCCCAGCTCGCGCGTGCCCGTAGTCTCGGCGCGAGCGAGGTCCACGGCGTCGCCACGGCAGCGATCCGGAGGGCGGCGAACGGCTCCGAGCTGGTCAGCGCGATCGAGACCGCGTGCGGCCTCAGGGTCCAGATCCTCTCCGGCGAGGAGGAGGCGCGCCTCGCCTTCGTCGGCGCTGCCGGCACGCTCGACCACCGACCCGCGGGGGCGCTAGGGGTCGTCGATGTCGGCGGCGGCTCGTCGGAGATCGTGGTCGGCACGGTGCCGCACAAGATCGAGTGGTGGTGTTCGATCGCCCTCGGTTCCGGTGACCTCGCCGACCATTGTCTGCGCTCCGACCCGCCCCGGGCGGCAGAGTTCGCCGCCGCGCGCGCCCGCGTCGCGGCGGCGCTCGACGGCGTCGAGGCGCCGCCGG
>JALYZL010000475.1 GCA_030948875.1 Actinomycetota bacterium | reverse complement strand
ATCCCCAGTCGAGGCGCCGGCTCCGCCCATGCCCGGACGCCGATCGTGCTCGTCCATGGCGTCGGGTTCGGACCGGAGACGCTGGAGGAGCTGGCAGGGGCGCTCGCGACCCGGGCGCCGGTGATCTGCTTCGCCCGACGCGGGTACGGCAACCGCGGCGGGCTGCCACCGGCGGCGACCGTCGCCGACCACGTCGAGGACGTGCTCGGGGTCCTCGACGAGGCCGGGATCGAGCGGGCCGTCGTCGCCGGGATGAGCGGGGGGGCTACGGTCGCGCTCGCGCTCGCCCTCAGCTTCCCCGAGCGCGTCGCCGCCGCCGTTGCCCACGAGCCGGCGGTGGGGTGCGTGTCCCCCGAGCTGCGGTCGCTCGTCCGCGGCGCCCTCATCCAGGGGGGCGGCGGCGAGCTCTTGCGCGCCCTCGCCGGACCCGAGACCTGGGGCCACCTCTCACCAGACACGGTCGCGGCCCTCGACGCGAGCGCGGAGCTCGTCGAAGCGGACGCCGCCGCCTTCCTCGCCTTCGAGCCTCGCCTGGCGGCGGCCTCCGGCGCCGCGCGCCCCCCGCTCGTATGCTCGGTCGGCGAGCGCTCGAGCCCTGTGCGCTACACGGTGGCCGACCGCCTCGCGGCACGCACGGGGGCGCCGATCGCCATCGTGCCCGGCTGCGGCCACCTTCCCCAGCTCGACGCGCCCGCGGCGTTCGCCGAGCTGATCCTCGAACACGTACTTGTACCCATTACTCCTGAGAGGACTGGAGCGCTATGACCACGATCACCACCCGTACCGTCGTCGAAGCCGATCCCTATCCGTGGCCGTGGACGGGACACATCGACCTCGCGCACACCGCGCTCGTGCTCATCGACTGGCAGCACGACTTCTGCGGGCCGGGGGGGTACGTCGACACCATGGGCTACGACCTGTCGCTGACGCGCAACCCGGTTGGCGCCACGCGGCGCGTGCTCGAAGCCTGGCGCCGGCGCGAGGCCCCCGTCGTCCATACCCAGGAGGGTCATAAGCCCGATCTCTCGGACTGCCCGCCCAACAAGCTCTGGCGCTCGCGCCGGATCGGCGCCGGGATCGGGGACAGCGGCCCGCGCGGTCGCATCCTCGTGCGGGGAGAGCCGGGCTGGAAGATCATCCCCGAGCTCGCGCCGCTGTCGGGCGAGATGGTGATCGACAAGGCGACCAAGGGCGCGTTCGCCCAGACCGAGCTCGACCTCGTGCTGCGCAACCGCGCCATCCACAGCCTCGTCTTCACGGGCATCACCACTGACGTGTGCGTCTCCACAACCATGCGTGAGGCGAACGATCTCGGCTACGAGTGCCTCGTGCTCTCCGACTGCACCGGCGCCACCGACCCCGGCAACCACGAGGCGGCGCTGAAGATGGTGACCATGCAGGGCGGCGTCTTCGGCGCGGTGGCCACGAGCGAGGCGCTGCTGGCGGCGCTCCCGCCCGAGTCGATCGACACCGCCTCCTGAGTGCTCGCACTCGGACGCCCTCCGTTCTCAATCGGCCGGCTGCTCAGCGATTACCGCGCAAGGATCCGGCGGCCGTCCGACGTCGCGCGCGAGCTCATCGAGCGCATCGAGGACGACGAAGAGCCGGTGTGGATCACCAAGGTCGCGCCCGAGAACCTGCTCGCCGCCGCTCGCGCGCTCGACGGCGCCGACCGGTCGCTGCCGCTCTACGGGATCCCCTTCGCGGTCAAGGACAACATCGACGTCGCCGGACTGCCCACGTCCGCCGGCTGCCCGGGGTTCGCGTACGTGGCCGAGCTCACTGCCACGGCCGTCCGGCTCCTGCTCGAGGCCGGGGCCCTGCTCGTCGGTAAGACGAACATGGACCAGTTCGCCACCGGCCTCGTGGGGACACGCAGCCCTTACGGAGCGTGCTCATCGGTGTATGACCCGACCCGGGTAAGCGGCGGCTCGAGCTCGGGCTCGGCGCTTGCGGTGGCCCTCGGCCAGGTCGCCTTCGCGCTCGGGAGCGACACGGCCGGGTCTGGGCGCGTGCCCGCGGCCTTCAACGGGCTCGTGGGGGTCAAGCCGACCCGGGGCCTGGTCAGCACCCGCGGGATGGTGCCGGCATGCGCGAGCCTCGACTGCATCTCGATCTTCGCGTCGGCGGTCGCCGACGGGGCCGCCGTCCTCGACGTGATCGCCGCCTTCGATCCGCTCGACCCATGGAGCCGCCAACCGCCGCCGCCGGAGCACGAGCCGCCGCGGCTTG
>JALYZL010000400.1 GCA_030948875.1 Actinomycetota bacterium | reverse complement strand
AAGCGATGATCTTCTCGACCGTCTCGGCCGTGTCCTCGTCCTCGATGATCTGGCCCGCGGCCTTGGCCGGCGGGTCCTTGAACTCTCCGCATTGCACGCGCGAGCCGTCCGCGCCGACGAGCGAGGCGTCGATTCCCACGTCGCCGGTGGTTACGTTGTTCATCGGCTTCTTCTTCGCCCCCATGATCGCCTTCAGCGACGGGTAGCGCGGCTCGTTGATCGCGTCGCCGACGGAGATCACGGCCGGGAGCTCTACCGACACGGTGTCGTATCCGTACTCGGCCTGGCGCTCGCAGCGGAGCGCGCCATCCTCGACGTCGAGCTTGATCACCTGCGTGAGCGACGGCATCTTCAGGTGGTCTGCAACCACCGCGCCGATCGTGTAGCACTCGCCATCGTCTGACTGCTGGCCGAGGAGCACGAGGTCGGGTTGCTCGGACTCGAGCGCCTTCGAGAGCGCGTAGCCGGTCGCCGCGACGTCGGAGCCCGCGAGGGCTTCGTCGGAAAGATGGACGGAGCGATCTGCACCGAGGGACACGGCCTTGTGCAGAGCCCGGGCCGAGGACTCGGGACCCATGGTCACGGCGACGATCTCCTCGACCTCGATGGCGCCACCCTCGCGAATCTGCATCGCAGCCTCGATCGCGTGCGTGTCGTACTTATTCAGGGCGCTCTCACCTGATCGGTCCATTCGCCCCGTGGACGGGTCGATTCGCTTTTCCACGGCACCGTCCGGTACCTCTTTGACCAGGACGCAAATCTTCACGGTGCCTCCTCGGGTGGGTTTCAGTCGCGGGCCTCCGGCCCTGCGTTCTCATGTCTTATTCGACTTCCGGTATTGCCCGGCCATTCGCGCTTGGCGCTCATGATTGCCTGGCGATTCGTGGATTCTACCCATTGACTGACGGGTCAATCGGTCGGTGACGCGGGGCCAGTCCCCGGCTCCACCACGACGCTGCTAGTGCCGGACCGCGCCTCGAATGAAGTCGATGATCTCCTGCGTCGACGCCCCCGGCGTGAACACCTCGGCTACGCCCTGAGCCTTTAGCTCGGGAATGTCATCGGAGGGGATCGTTCCGCCGACGGTGATCACGACATCGTCGACCCCCTGCTCCTTGAGGAGCTCGATGATGCGGGGAACCAGGGTCATGTGGGCCCCCGAGAGGATCGAGAGCCCGACGGCGTCGGCGTCCTCCTGGATCACCGTTTCGACGATCTCCTCCGCCGTCTGGTGCAGGCCCGTGTAGATGACCTCCATGCCCGCGTCGCGTAGGGCCCGGGCGATGATCTTGGCCCCACGGTCGTGTCCGTCGAGGCCGGGTTTGGCGACGACGACACGGATCTTCTTCTGCGTGGAGGAAGGTGCCATGTGGACCGAAGCAGGGAGCGCCTGCGCCGCGCGGGATTCTAGGGATCGCGCCTGCACGCCGTCCGTTGCCGTTCGCGCGGGGCCGTCCGAGGAGGAATACGGCTTGCTCGGTGTGCCCGTCAGGGGCCGTTGGCGCGCCATCGCGACTGGCGCGTCGTGCCCGGTTCGGGGCGCCGAGACGATGGCCGGCGGCGCGTCTTGATGCGCAGCTGCCCCCAGCGCGGCGTGCCCCGCAGTCGTGTGCTCGGGCGCCAGTGCGGGCGCGGGGAGCGCGGGGGGGCGTCCGCGGGCGCGTGGCGAGTGCCGCGCTGCCGATGCCACCCGCCGCGGTCGCCACTGCAAGCGCAGCCGCGGTCTTGAGCCGGCGGCCGAGGCGCTCGAACCCGAGGATCTCCCATCCCTCCTCGCGGGCCACAGCGCCGAGCTCCTGGTCGGGGTTCACGGCGACGGGGTGACCGACGGCACGCAGCATCGGCAGGTCCGATTCCGAGTCGGAGTACGCATAGGAGGCGGCGAGATCAATGCCCTCGCGGACGGCGAACTGGCGGATGGCAATCGCCTTTCCCTCGCGGTAGGCGAACACGCTGCCGGGGCGGCCCGTGTAGACGCCGTCATGGACCTCGGCGATGCGCGAGCCGATCGCGCCGTCGAAGGCGAGCACGTGGGCAAGCACCTCGGCCAGCTCCTGCGGAGCTGCGGTGACGATGTAGGTCCGTCGCCCCGCGTCCTGATGCTCGTGGGCGACGGCCAGCATCTTCGGGTACAGGCGCGGCAGGATCCCCGCCAGGACGTCCGCGCCGAGCCGCTCGACGTCGCGGACCCGCGTCCCCTCCAGGCTCGCCGAGATGCGGTCGCGCAGCGCCGTGGTGCCCTCGTCCGTCGAGCCGTGGAGCCGGAAGCGGATATTGGCCCAGGCGTCGGCCGCGAGCTGGCGGCGAGTGAGGAGGCCGGCTCGGTAGGACGCGCGCGCGAACTGGAAGGCCGACGAGCCCTCCATCAGGGTTCGATCGAGGTCGAAAAAGGCGGCTTCGCCGCTTAAGAGTTCGCCTGGCGGCAAAGGGGCGCTTCGCGCCCTTGGCAGTTCGCCTA
>JALYZL010000396.1 GCA_030948875.1 Actinomycetota bacterium | reverse complement strand
GGCGAAGGTGAGTCGCCCGCCGTAGAGGTCGGTGGCGGCGCCGACGGCGAACCACAGCGCCCCGAGCCAGGCGTCCTCGCCGAAGTGCCGGCGCGCCAGCGCCGCGAACAGCCCCACCGTCCCCACCACCGCGATCGCCGCCGCGAGCTGCGGCCCGAGCGCGGCTGCGACGGGCGGGAAGAGCACGCTGTAGCCGGGCGTGTGATGTCCGGCGTACCACCAGCTGTCCCAGATGCCGAAGCCTTCGACGTCGAACAGCTTGGCGCGGACGAGGTGAGCGGCGAGGTCGACGCTGACGGGCGCCCAGATCAGATATGCGCCGGCGAGCGCAGCGGCGAGGACAACGGGCGCCGCCCGCCGCAAGCCGGCGCGCCCCCGGACGTTCGCTGCCAGGCGAACTCGGGGCCCATCCGGGGCCCTTGAGGGAGTCGGCGCCAGCCGACTTCCCAGCGTCACGGCGGGCTCTGAGCCAGAAAGACAGCGACCCGCTCGACGAGCTCCGGGCGGTCGAGCCACGGCCAGTGACCGGCCGCTTCGATCACCTCCACCTCGGCGTGGGGGAGACGCTCGGCGTAAAGGGGCGCTAGCTCTGGCCCCAGCCACGGGTCGCGCTCGCCCCACAGGATCAGGGTGGGCATGTCGAGCGCCTCGAGTCCTAGACCCGCCGCCGCCAGCTGTGAGGGACCAGCGCTGCGGTGTAGGCGCAGGATCGCACGCTGGGTGCCCTGGTCGAACTGGTCCCAGACCGTGGCGAGGCGCGCCTTGGTCCACGCCTCGGGGCGCGTCGACCCGCGGCGCAGGGCGCGTGCGAGCAGCTTGCGCGAGATCGACCCCATCGCGAGCTCGCCGATCGCCGGGATTCGCCATAGGCGGCCCAGGCCATGCCACTCGAAGCCGTCGAGGAGTGGTACCGCGTCGCACAGGACCAGGCGCTCGACGCGGCTCGGGTTGCGTTGGGCGAGGACGAGCCCGCCGCCGGCGCCCCAGTCATGGGCGACGAGCTTGACGCGGTCGATCCCGAGCTCGGCGAGGAAGCGCTCGAGGAAGCTGGCGTGGCCCGCCATCGAGTAGTCGAGGTGACCGGACTTGCTCGAGCGCCCGAACCCAGGAAGATCGGGCGCGATCCCGCCCGTGAGCTGGAGGAAGGGGATCCAGTCATCCGAACTCGTCGGGGCGCCGTGCAGGTACAGGACAGGGTCACCCTCGTAGTCCGACCTGCGGTAGAAGACGGGTCCCTCGCCGAGCTCGATCGTGTGCTCGTCGACGTGCACGCGTCGGCGAGGATAACGTCCACACCATGAGCACGCTCTGCCTCGGGGAAGCCCTCGTCGACTTGATCTGCCGCCGTCCGGTCGAGGACGTCGCCGATGTCGATGCCTTCGTCCCGACCTTCGGGGGCGCGGTCGCCAACGTGGCGGTGGTCGCCGCGCGCCGCGGTGCGCGCATCGCGCTGGCCGGGGGCGCGGGCGAGGATCCCTGGGGGGAGTGGCTGCGCGACCGGCTCGAGGATGAGGGCGTCGACCTGACGTGGTTCTCGCTCATTCCCGGCGCGCCCACCCCGATCGCCCTGGTGACCGTCGACGGGAGGGGCGAGCCCACCTACCGGATCTACGGCGACGCCGTCGCCACCGTCGTCCACGCGCTCGAGTCGCGCGTCGCCGAGGCGGTGGAGGCGTCCGATGCGCTCTTCTTCGCCTCTAACACGATGGTCGGGGCGGCAGAGCGTGAGGTGACCATGGAGGCTCGGAAGCTCGCGCTCGAGCTCGACCGCCCGGTCATCTTCGACCCCAATCTGCGCCTGCACCGCTGGCCCTCGCGGGCCGAAGCGGCCGCAACCGCCAACGCCTGCGTGCCCGGCGCCCTGCTCGTGCGCGCCAATCTCGCCGAGGCCGCGCTGATGACCGGCGAGGCCGACCCCGAGCGCGCGGCATCGTCGATCCTCAAGGCAGGTGCCCAGCTCGTGGTCATCTCCATGGGCGCCCGTGGGGCGATCCTTCGCGGCGAGCTCGACGCCGACGTCCCCGCCCCCGAGGTCGACGTCACCAGCACCGTCGGCGCCGGCGACGTGCTCACCGGGGTCCTGCTCGCGCGCCTCGCCGCTACCGGCTTCTACCCCCCGGCGGTAGCGGCCTCCTTGTCCGACGCGGTCAACGAGGCTGCGGTCGCGTGCGAGCGCTGGGGCGCCCTTGAGTAGCAGCCCGACCGGGGCACGACGCCCGGCCGCAGCTCCCTGGAAGCGCCCTGCCTCTCGCCGCGTCTGCGCGATCCGCGACCGCTTGCGGGAGGTGTACGGCGTCCCCCTCGCGCCCCCGCACGGCCACCCGATCGCCGAGCTCGTCCTCACCGTTCTCTCCCAGAGCACCAATGACCGCAACCGCGACGTCGCCGTCCTGCGCCTCCGCGACCGCTTCGAGGCGTGGGAGGACGTTCGCGACGCACGCTTGGAGGCGATCGAGGAGGCGATCCGCCCCGGGGGCATCTCGAAGGTCAAGTCGGCCCGGATCCAGGCCATCCTCCGCGCGGTAACCGAGACCTCGCCCGAACGTGACCTGTCCCTCGACTGGCTCTCGGAACTGCCGGTCCCCGAGGCCCAGTCCTACCTGTGCTCCCTCCCCGGCGTCGGTCGGAAGACCGCCGCGTGCGTGCTCCTGTTCGCCTTCGGGATGCGCGACGTCCCCGTCGACACCCACGTCTCTAGGGTCGGCATGCGGCTCGCGCTGCTCCGTCCGGGCGCGCCCTTCGACGAGCTCCACGACCAGATGCTCGCGGCCACGCCGCCCGGTCAGGAGCTCGAATTCCACCTCAACCTGCTCCGTCACGGCCGGCGCACCTGCCATGCACGGACGCCGGCTTGCGAGGGCTGCGCCCTGCGCCGGATGTGCCCGAGCGCGAGCGTGTTCTTGGGGGCCTGATGCGAGTTGAGCACCTATGCGGTAGTCAAGTCGCATCACGTCCAAGCTCGCCCGCAGGACCCGCCAACCCCGCCGGCCGAACCCACAAATCTGCTATAACTTCACTAAGATTTTCACCGAAGAAGCTAGGCAGACAGGAGCAAACAGACAATGGCAAAGACCATCGGAATTGACCTCGGTACGACGAACTCGTGCATGGCTGTGCTCGAGGGCGGCGAACCGACGGTGATCGAGAACGCGGAGGGCGGTCGGACAACGCCGTCCGTAGTCGCGTTCACCTCGGGCGGCGAGCGCCTTGTCGGCACCGTCGCCAAGCGCCAGGCCGTCACCAACCCGACCAACACGGTCTTCTCGATCAAGCGCTTCATGGGCCGCAAGGAGGCCGAGGTGCGCGAGGAGGAGTCGATCGTCCCTTATAAGGTCGTGTCCGGACCCGGCGGCGACGCGCGGGTAGAGGCGGGAGGACAGCAGTACTCCCCGCCTGAGATCAGCGCGATGATCCTTCAGAAGCTGAAGGCCGACGCCGAGGCCTACCTCGGCGAATCGGTCGACAGCGCGGTCATCACCGTTCCCGCCTACTTCAACGACGATCAGCGTCAGGCGACCAAGGACGCCGGCAAGATCGCCGGTCTTGACGTCAAGCGGATCATCAACGAGCCCACGGCGGCCTCGCTGGCCTACGGGCTCGACAAGGAGGCCGACCAGACGATCCTCGTCTTCGACCTCGGCGGAGGCACCTTCGACGTGTCCGTGCTCGAGATCGGCGACGGCGTCTTCGAGGTCAAGGCGACCGCGGGTGACAACCACCTGGGCGGCGACAACTTCGACAAGGCCGTCGTCGATTGGCTGGTCGCCGAGTTCAAGAAGTCCCAGGGCATCGACCTGAGCGCCGACGCGATGGCGCTGCAGCGGCTCTACGAGGCTGCGGAGAAGGCGAAGATTGAGCTCTCCACGACCCAGGAGACGCAGATCAACCTGCCCTTCATCACCGCTGACTCGAGCGGCCCCAAGCATCTCGACACGCGTCTCTCACGCGCGAAGCTCAACGAGCTGACCCAGGATCTGCTCGACCGCACCATCGTCCCCGTCCGCCAGGCGCTCGATGACGCCAAGGACAAGGGCGCGGCGAACATCGACCACGTCGTCATGGTCGGAGGCATGACCCGCATGCCCGCCGTGCAGGACAAGGTCAAGGAGCTTACTGGCAAGGAGCCGCACCGCGGCGTCAACCCCGATGAGGTGGTCGCCGTCGGCGCCGCCATTCAGGCGGGCGTCCTGGCCGGCGACGTCAAGGACGTCCTCCTCCTCGACGTCACCCCCCTAACCCTCGGGATCGAGACCAAGGGCGGCGTGATGACGAAGCTCATCGAGCGCAACACGACCATCCCCACCCGCAAGTCGGAGATCTTCTCGACCGCCGAGGACAACCAGCCCAGCGTGGAGATCCACGTGCTCCAGGGCGAGCGCGAGATGGCCGCCTACAACAAGTCACTCGGCAAGTTCCAGCTCACCGGCATCCCACCGGCGCCGCGTGGGATCCCTCAGATCGAGGTCGCTTTCGACATCGACGCGAACGGGATCCTCAGCGTCTCGGCCAAGGACCTCGGGACGGGCAAGGAGCAGAAGATCGAGATCAAGGCGGGCTCCGGGCTCTCCGATGACGAGATCAAGCGGATGGTGTCCGATGCCGAGACCCACGCCGACGACGACCGTCGCCTGCGTGAGCTCGCCGAGGCACGCAACAACGCCGAGAACGCGGCCTATCAGGCCGAGCGCCAGCTCAAGGATCTCGGCGACCAGGTTGACGAGACCTCCAAGGAGGAGATCGAGGCTGCGATCAAGGCGGTCCGCGAAGTGCTGAGCACCGAGGACCCCGCCGAGATCAACGCCAAGACCGAAGCGCTGCAGTCGTCCTTCCATAAGGTCTCAGAGGCCATGTACCAGCGCGCCCAGGAGGAGGCAGCCGCCTCGTCCGCTGACGGCGCGGCTTCGGGCAACGGTGCCAATGCCGGCACGCATGCCGAGGAGGACGTGGTCGATGCCGAGGTTGTGGATGAGGGCAAGTAATGGGGGGCGCGTCGAAGGATCATCACTCTGACGACGAAGGCGTAGCGGCAGCCTCGGAGGCTGCCGCATCGCCTGAGACCGCTACGCAAGTGGCCGCGGAGTCGGCTGGCGCCGACTCCGTTAAGGGCCCCGGATGGGCCGCGAGTTCGCCTGGCGGCGAACTCCCGGAGGCGCCCGAGGAGTCGCCCTGCGGCCCCGACCAAAACCACCACCCCGTCGAGTTCGATCTCGACGAGCTGATGGCGCGGGCGGAGAAGGCCGACGAGTACCTCGACCTCGCCCAGCGGACCAAGGCCGACTTCGAGAACTTCCGCAAGCGCGCCACGCGAGACGCGGCGGCCGCCCAGACGCGTGGCGTGACCAAGCTCGCCCTCGAGCTCCTGCCGGCGATCGACAATCTCGATCGGGCGCTGGCGGCGGCGAGTACCACCGCCGCGGAGGAGCTTGCCTCCGGCATCAAGCTCGTCTACGACGAGATCCTCGCCGCCTTCGGCCGGGCGGGCATCGAGCCGTTCTCGCCGGAGGGCGAGCCCTTCGATCCCCAGGAGCACGAGGCGGTGGCTCAGCTCCCGGCTCCGGAAATCGAGCCGGGGACGATCGTCGAGGTCTATCAGCGCGGTTACCGGCTCGGTGACGCCGTGCTCCGGCCCGCGCGCGTGTCGGTGGCAGGGTAGGTAGTAGATGCCGCCCGCCAAGCCCGACTACTACAAGACCCTGGGGGTCGGCAAGAACGCGTCCGAGGACGAGATTAAGAAGGCCTACCGCAAGCTCGCGCGTAAGTACCACCCCGACCGCAATCCGGGAGACAAGCAGGCCGAGGAGCGCTTCAAGGAGATCTCCCAGGCCCACGACGTCCTCTCCGACGCCGATAAGCGCAAGCAGTACGACCGCGGCACAGGACCCTTCGGCGGACTTGGAGGCCAAGGGGGCTTTGACCCGAGCGCGTTCGGAGGCGGCTTCGGCGACATCCTGTCCAACC
>JALYZL010000394.1 GCA_030948875.1 Actinomycetota bacterium | reverse complement strand
GTCGAAGTCCAGGTGCTCGAGCAGGTCGATCTTGTTCACGAGCACGAGCTCGCAGGCGCGGAACATCAACGGATACTTGAGCGGCTTATCCTCCCCCTCCGTGACCGAGGAGATCATCACGCGGGCGTCCTCGCCGACCTTGAACTCCGCGGGACAGACCAGGTTGCCGACGTTCTCGATGATCAGGAGGTCGATGTCGTCGAGGGGCAGGGCGGGAACGGCGGAGCGGACCATGTTGGCGTCGAGGTGGCACTCGCCGCCGAAGCTCGGGTCGGTGTTGAGCTGGGTCACGGGGATGTGGAGGCTGGCCAGCCGGTCGGCGTCCATCGAGCCCTGGACGTCCCCCTCGAGCACGCCCACGCGCACGCCGGGGAGGTCGGCGACGACGCGCTCGAGCAGAGTCGTCTTGCCCGCCCCGGGGGCGCTCATGAAGTTGATGACCTTGACGCCGGCGCGATCGAAGTCCGAGCGGTTCGCCTGGGCGATCGTGTTGTTGGCGTCAAGTGCCTCTTCGACGATCTTCACCTTGGTGCGATGCATTCGGCCTCCTCGATTTCTAGGGACTCGACCTCGAACTCGTTACCGCTGGCCACTTCGACATCGCTGCCGCCGCACGTTGGGCAGCGGAAGGCGGGGATCTCGATATCCCACTCCTTCGCGCAGGGATTGCAGTGCAGCCGTGCGTCGATGATCTCGTACTTTAGTTGGGCGCCATCGCACACCGTGTCCCGCGCGACGAAGGAGAAATAGAACTCGAGGGTCTCGGGAACGACCTGGCGCAGGCGGCCGATGCGCAGGTTGACGACCTCGACGCGGCGACCGGCGGCATGCTTGACGACCGTGTTGACGACGGCCGAGCTCAGCGACAGCTCGTGCATCGCGTCATTCCGCCGGCTGGTAGGCGGCGTCGCTCTGCAGCTCGGTGATCGTCTTGAGCACAAGCTCGACCGCCGGCTCGACCGCGCCGGCCACCGACTCTGAGAGCTGGAAGCCAATCTCCGCGACCACCTGCGGCTCGCAGGCGATGACCACTACCTTGCCGGGCCACGCGCCGATCGACTTGACGAAGCGGAGCATGGTCTTGGGGTCCATCCCGTGTGGGTTGAGCGTGTCCCCGTCGTTGATGCCTCCGTCGATCGAGCCCTCGTCGGCCTCGATCACGTAGAGGGTGCCCGGGGCGCCGCCCTGCTCGCTGATGTCCAGGATCATCAGCGCGTCGTAGCCGCGCATGACCTCGTAGGCCAGGTTCAGGCCACCGGTGCCGAAGTCCATCACCGCGACCCCGACGGGGAGATCGGCCTCACCCAGACGGCTGACGACCTCCGCTCCGAAACCGTCGTCTCCCATCCACGCGTTTCCGACCCCGGCGATGAGGATCTTCTTGACGCGCTCAGCCTCGGGCGGCGGGGCATTGAGGTAATTGATCTCGACCTTCTGGGCCGAGAGCTCGGAGGCCGTCTGCTGGAAGGCGTGCTTCGGCGTCGTGTCCTGCGGCGGCTCGTCCTGCTCGCGCGGGCGCTCGGGACTCTGGTCGGGGCTCATGGGTCGATCACCTCGACTTCCGGTGCAAAGAAGAACAGATACCTGCCAGTGTCCCGCATCAGCTCCTGGCCGGGATCGTCGTCGACGGTGACGCCAAGATGCGTCTCGCCGTCGTAGTCGGTGAAGAGGCGCTCGATCGTCGCCGTGCGTCCGTCGAGCATGCGGGCGTGCAGATCGGCGTCAGGCTTGGGACGGATGATCACCTTGCCGCCGCGGCGGAAGGTCTTCCCGTCGATCACCGCCTCGTCCTGACCGGCGCGGGGATCCTCGAGTCCCGGCGGCTCGGTGGGGGGAGAGTCGGTCTGGGGATCGCGAAAGGTCTCGGGGGCGGGATCGCGGATCGTCACCCGCCCGTGGAGGGCCATGATGTCCTCCGAGGTGGCGGCGGAGGCGCGACCCAGCATCTCCATCAGCGTGGGGTCGCCCTGCGCCTCGATGTCGGCGCGCTCGTCGTCGGTCAGCACCTGCACGTGGAGGAGCAGCGCTTCCTCGATCTCGGTCGAGTCGAACAGGCCGCCCCGGCTCTCGGGCGCGATCTGCGGGTGGTCAGGGAGGACAATTGCCGCGCCGACGACGGCATCGTCGTTCGCCGTCGCGAGCACCGGGTAGGTGTTGGTGCTGGTGGACAGGCGCTCGAGCGGCGAGATAAAGCGACCGCCGCTGACGCGCGCGATCGGGTGCGTGGAGAGCAGTGAATAGGTCAGCGCCGCCGCGCGGTCGAGGCCGGCCGGGCACTCGGTCAGGTTGTCGACCCGCACGGTGACCTCGACGGTCCGGTCGCGGAGGGGGCGGGTAGTCAGGCTGACGGCGATCACCAGCTCGATGTCGCCGTCACCGCTGGGGGCGATCCGCTTCTCGAGCTCGATCGGGGCGTCTTCGAGCGCGCCGACCATCTTGCCCGAGAGGTCGATCCGGTGCTCGACGGCCTGGTGGCGATCGCCGCCGGCGGCGAGGAAGCGGACCTCGGCCGCGAGCGCGGCGTCCGGGGGCGCCTCGAGCACGCAGCGCATCTCGAGGTGGTCGAAGGTGCTCGTCAGGGTGGCCGCGTAGGTCTTGGGATAGACGATCCCGAAGGGCGTGGGCGTCGAGTTCTTGGTCGCGCCCGGTGTGTACGGGTACAGGGCGTAGCCCTCGAAGAGGAGCGAGTCGACGAGCTGTTCGAGCTTCTCGGGCACCTAAGCCTCCTCTTCCAGCAACTGCATGATGCAGGCGTCCGGCGTGGCCAGCCCCCGGCCCAGCTGCTCGCGCTGAAGGGCCTCCATGGTCGCGCCGTTGAGCGCCACCCAAGCCGTGTTCGGGAAGTAGCCCTGCATCATGTCCTTCCACGTCGCCACCGGCATCCGGAAGTCGCACGACCTCGTCCAGGGCACGAGGACCATCTGCATGCGGCCGTCATAGTCCTTGTAGTAGATGGTTCCGTTGAAGTGGAAGGCCAGGGGCACCTCGCCGTCGGGCAGCGAATAGAAGTACTTGGCTGCCGCCACCTCGAGGTCATAGGAACACGTGACCGGCACCGTCACCGTGGTCGAGCCCGTGAAGGCCGGAACCACCAGGTCGACGTGGGCCCACAGCAGGCTGCGCGTCGTCACCGCCCAGCGCTCGGGCTCCCCGAACAGTCCCTTCAGGCGCTCGTGGGTGTCGGCGTCGTAGGAGCGGCGCGCCGGCTCGAGCATGAGCTGGATCGTGAGGGCGATCATGTACACCTGCCGCCCGCTCGACTCCACCACGTGGAGGTCGAAGTTGAGCATCGGCGCGGCTGCGTACTTGACCGCCGTCACTCCGAGTATCGAGAATTCGGGCTCAGGCCACTCGTCAGGGTTCATCGACGCGATCGCCGACGCCGCGAACCCCGCGCGGCTGGTCGGACTGACGGGCGGTCGGTCGCCCGCCTCGAACGGCGCACCATTCCCGGTGGCGCCCGCGGCGCCGTTCCCGAGCCCTCCCGCGGAGTCTTGCTCGAGCCCGCTCACAGCGCCTTTGCCCGGAGGTCCTCGAAGAAGTAGGCCACCGCCTCTTCGACGCCCCCTCCCCCAGAGATGCCGCTCCAGTTTGCCTTGATCGCCCCGGTGAGCTCGTAGCAGCGGTCGATCGGTGCGATTGCGTAGACGGGCGGATCGGCGAGCCGGTTGGCGATCAGGCCCTCGACGTCGGACTCCAGCTTGAGCTCCGGATTGAGCTCCACGAGCTTGTTCCAGGTGTCGAAGTGGAGCTCGCTCTCGGTCGCACCGGCGGGGCTCGGGTACATCGCCACCACGCACTCAGAGGTGGTGGAGTACATGAAGAAGGCGAGGCCGATGGGAATCTGGAACCCGGCCCACACCTCGTCGGGCATGTCGAGGTCATCGAGCCAGACGATCCGGCTCCCGACCGGGCGGTACTCGGCATCGCCGGAGCGCAGCGCCCAGCAGCTCTCGCAGGTGCAGACGATCCGCCGCTCGTCGATGTAGATCATGTGACGGTGATCCTCGGGGATCGTCGTCCTGCACAGGTCGCACCGCTCAGTGCTCTGATCCTCGCGCGCGTTCGAGGCCGTCCCAGGGGCCGTGCCGTTGCCCGGCGCAACGCCATTGCCGTTGGTGCTCCTGGCACCGCCGGTGGGCTTGGCCTTCAGACTGCGTAGCCCCGAGACCATCTGCGCGCGGCGCTTGGCCGCGACGGCGTCAGAGATCGGCCGGCGCTCGCGCCGGGGAAAGCCGTTTCCGCTCTCGCTCATAACGCCAAGGCTACTTTAATACGGCCCTGCTCCTGGAGCAGCGGAACCGGCTCCAGTTGCAGGTTCTCTCCGTCCAGCGAGCGCCCCGCGCGCGGCAGGAAGTAGGACCGTCCGCACTCCGGGCAGCCCAGCGCGCCGTCCGACAGCTCACCACGATCGAGCGCGCCACCACAAGCGGCGCAGTGGTTGTGGTAAGCGAGCAGAGTTCCGTCGACGTTGGCGATCACCAGGCCGTTGCCCTCGACCTCGGTCGCGACGAGTTGCGCGAGTCCGAGACCGGTGATGCCCTGAACGTCGTACCAAGACGGCGGGCGCGGGGGTGCGGTGGGCGCCGGGGCGCTGTCCGCCATGGGCAGCGCGTCGCCGAGACCGTTACCGGGGCCGACGTTGACGACCGGGAGCTCGAAGCCGGTGGGCGCCACGGGGTCGGCCATGGGTAGGGGCATGCCCGTAGTGGGATCTTCGTTGATCCCTTCGACCTCGAGACCCCAGAGGTCGGGGGCGGCTTCCTCGAGCGCTTGCTTGATCGCGAGCTCGAGGGTGGCCGAGGAGGCCTTGCAGTCGCTGCAGCTCCCCTCGAGACGGATCCTCGCGACGCCGTCCTCGAGGCTCAGGAGCTCGACGTTGCCGCCGTGAGACTCCATGTAAGGACGCACCTTCTCGAGCGCCTCGGTGACGCGGGTCTCGAGCGCCACCGGGTGCAGATCGTGGATTAGCAGCAGGCTGGCCACGTCGGGGTCCTCGGCGAGGCCGGCGGCAATCGCACCGCCGGCCTCCCCGTGGTCGGCGAGGGCGCTGAAGATCTTCTCCAGGCCCGAGCCGTACATCTGGACGACCGCGGAGACGAGCTCCTCGGCCACCTCGCGGGTGGCCGGGTCGCTCGCAGCGTCGAGCTGCGCCTGCAGTTCCTGCACGCGTCCCACCAGATCCTCAGGGGAGACTGGGCTGAGAACGCTCGTCTGCGGAACAGCCGACTCGGTCGTCATTGCTACCTCTACGCCATCGCCGTCGGCGTGTGCTGGACCTTCGTCACCTTGCCGCCGCCGGTGTACATGTGTACGCCGCACGGGAGGCAGGGGTCGAAGGAGCGGACCGCCCGCATGATGTCCACGCCCTTGAACTTGTCCGGGCCGTTCTCCTCGAAGATCGGCGTGTTCTGCACCGCGTCCTCGTAGGGTCCGGGGGTTCCGTACATGTCACGCGGACTCGCGTTCCAAGGCGTCGGCGGGTACGGCTGGTAGTTGGCAACCTTGCCGTCGCGGATCACCATGTGGTGCGAGAGCACCCCGCGAGCCGCCTCGTGGAAGCCGCAGCTGACGGCGGTGTCCGGGACCTTGAACTTGTTCCAGCTCTTGGTCCGCCCAGCCTGGACCTCCTTCATCGCACGCTCGACGTTGTGCATGCAGATGAGGGCGGCGTAGGCCTGGTGATAGGTCCGCGCACGGTCACGCTCGACCGCGTTGGACTTCTCCGGCACCTTCCACTCGAGCTCCATCTCGGGCATCGTGGGCGAGCGCGGCAGGACCATCTGGAGCGAGTGGCCCGTCGCCTTGACGTAGCCGAAGTCGACCAGACCGGCCTTCGCGGTGCACCACTGGCGCGCGAAGGGACCGCCGCCGGTGTCGCAGCACACGTTGGTGTCCGTGCGCTTGTCGTAGATACGCGGGGAAACCACCCAGGTGTACTTGTCCGTGAAGTCGCGCTTCTGCGGCTTCGGGAGCGTCACCTTGTTCCACGGGTGGCGCTTGTCCACCGGGTTGCCGAGCGGGTCGCGATCGACGAACGTCGGCTCGTTTGTCCAGTCGTCGAAATACGACGACCCGAGCAGGATCCGGATCATCAGGTTGATCTCCACCAGGTCCGTGCTGACGAGCTCGCCGTTGATCGCGACACCCGGGGTGACGTAGCGCTTGCGACCCCAATCGGTCATGTTGCGGTAGTCGTAGTCGACGTAGTCGGGGTCATCGAAGCAACCCCAGTTGACCAGGTTGGTGGCGCGGTAGCCGACGTCGTCGTACCCGGGCAGCTCCTGAAGGAAGAAGTCGTACAGGTCGTCGTGCATCGGCACGCTGCGCTTCACGTAGTCCATGTAACGCATCAGGCGCACGTAGAAGTCGGTGCACGTCTGGTGCGTGATGTCCGCGCTGCAGCCA
>JALYZL010000388.1 GCA_030948875.1 Actinomycetota bacterium | reverse complement strand
GACGCCGATAGTGATCGGCGTCGCCGGCTCAGTCACCGTGAGCGCGATCCCGTGCTCCTGGGCGAGCGCCTCGTAGCCGTGGGTGGCGGCGTGGGCGGCGGCGACGGCGTCGGCGGCTCCCGGACTCCGCTGGAGCTCGACGCGGGCTGCGGCGACTAGGGTGTCGAGGGTGCGCCGCATGTGTTGCGCGCTGGCGAGCAGGCGCTCGGCCCCCTCTCGATACTGATCGATCGAATCGGCGTGACGGATCGCGTGCTGGGCTTCGGCGATCACGCTCGCCAGCGGCGAGCGCAACTCGTGCGACAGCTCCGCCGAGAAGCGCTGCTCGTGGCGCAGGCTGGCCGCCACGCGGTCGAGCAGCCGGTCGAGCGTGGCCGCCAGTTGCGTGAGCTCGTCACGGGGAGGGCCGAGCCCGAAGCGCATCCCGGTGTCCGCATCGCTCCACGCGTCGGCCTGCGCGGTCATACGGGCGACGGGTCGGAGCGCCCCGGCGATGAGGACACCGGCGGCGAGAGCTACGACGAGCAGTACCCCGCCGCCGAGGGCCACCGAGGCGATCAGGGCCGTCTGCGCCGTCTCCTCGTACGGTTTCAGCGACACCGCCGCAACGACGGCGCCGAGTCGCCGGCCGCCGGCGATGATCGGGACCGCGTAGAGCCGCGTATGCGTGGCGGGCACATCCCGCGTGCGGCGGGGCCCGTTGGCCATGATCTCGGCAGCGTGCTCAGTCACGGGATCGCTCGGGGGCTGCTCGAGGGGCCTTCCGCCGGCGAACACCCACGTCTGCGCGTCGAGCGCACCGGCGTCGGGGACCTCGGGCGCGACCACCCGCCCGCCCGCGACGTGCAGCGAGGCCAG
The DNA here is from genome assembly GCA_030948875.1 of Actinomycetota bacterium. GTDB lineage: Bacteria > Actinomycetota > Thermoleophilia > Solirubrobacterales > Solirubrobacteraceae > Palsa-465. Next base: position 2,064 of record JALYZL010000388.1, on the reverse strand, counting down.
GGCGGCCGCGGCGCGCGCGAACAGGGCGTTGTCGGCTTCGTGGCTCAGGCGGTCGCGGAGGACGACGTTGAAGGCGCCGACGAGGAGCACGAGCGCGATCGCCACGGCACCGACGACCGAGAGCTGGAGGCGCCTGCGTAGGCCCAGCCCGGGCGCCATTACTCCAGCCGATATCCGGTTCCGTGCACGGTCACGATCGCGGGGGGGTCGGGAAGCGAGCGGAGCTTGCGGCGCAGGCGGGCGATGTAGACGTCAAGGGTGTTGTCGTGCACGATCGCCCCGTAGGGCCAGGCGGCTCGGATCAGCTCGATGCGCGTACACGCCTTACCGCGATGGGCGGCCAGGGCGCCGAGGAGCCGGAACTCGGTCGGGGTGAGGTCGATGCTCGCCCCGTCCCTAGAGACGATGCGGTCGGTCGGATCGAGCTGCAGCCCGGCGGTCTCGATCGCGGGAGCGTTGCCCGCCCTGCGGATCAGGGCTTGCAGGCGGACGACCACCTCCTCGATGTCGAAGGGCTTGGTCATGTAGTCGTCACCCCCCGAGCTGAAACCGGCGAGGCGATCGGTGAGCGCGTCACGGGCGGTGAGGAAGAGCACGGGCGTGTCGATGCCGCGGGCGCGCAGCGCCTGGCACACGTCGCGCCCGTCGGCGTCGGGGAGGCCGATGTCGATCACGAGCGCGTCGGCCGGTGTGCTCGTGACCCGCTCGAGCAGCTGATGCGCGGTGCCCACCCCGTGAGCGTCGAAGCCCTCGGCACACAGACTGCGCACTAGCACGTCTCGGAGTCCGGGCTCGTCCTCGAGGATCAGCAGGTGGGGGGAGGGAACCATCTCAAGGGCAAGTATCGCGGTTGCGCACGCGCACTCGAGCAGGCGTTCAGGACGCATTCAGGTGAGATCCCGAGCATTGGCGCCCATGAGATCCGCCATCGCCATCGTCCTCACGTCCGGCCTGGTTGCCCTCGCGACCGCGGGCTGCGGCTCCTCGGCCAGCACGAGCTCGAGGCCGAGCACAACCTCGGGCGCCACCACGACTCATTCCTCGGCGAGCGGTCAGCCGGCCGCAGTCGGTGCGCTCTCGGCGGACGCCACCTCGGCGGCCACCGGTGACATCCCCGACAACCAGGTATTTCTCACCTACCACAACCCGACCGAGCGCTACAGCATCTCCTACCCCGAGGGCTGGGCCCTGAAGGGCGCGGGCAGCGACATCTCCTTCACGGACAAGAACAACGTGGTCCATGTCGTCATCGGCACCGCGCCGGCGCCGACCCCCGCCGCCGTGACGGCGGAGCTGTCCCGGCTCAAGCACGCGAATCCCATGCTCACGTTTTCCCACCCCGCGACCGTCGCGCTCAAGTCCGGTAGCGCAGTGAAGGCGACCTACACCACTCTCAGCCCGCCCAACCCGGTGACCGGCAAGCGCGTGCTGCTGATTGTCGACCGCTACGAGCTGAGCCGGGCGGGGAAGCACGCGACCGTCGATCTCGGCACCCCCAAGGGCGTCGACAACGTGGACGCGTACCGGAAGATGATCAACAGCTTCCACTGGCAGTGAGCACCGCCGACAACGATGTCCGCAGCCTCTACGTCGAACCCGAGCGGCAAGACCAGGCGATCGAGTGGCCCGCGCTCCAGTTCCACGACGTCTTCAAGATCTTCCGCTCGGGACCGGTGGAGACGGTGGCGCTGCGCGGGCTCGAGTTTCGCGTCGATCGCGGCGAGCTGATCGCTGTGCTCGGGCCCTCGGGTTGCGGGAAGAGCACGATGCTCGCCCTCGCCGCCGCGCTCGACACGCCCTCAGCCGGCGAGGTGCGCGTCGGGGACCGCTCGCTCGGCTTCTTCGACGAAGCGGAGCTCGCCAGGTACCGCGCCCGAGAGGTCGCCCTCGTCCTTCAGCGAGACAATCTCTGGCCCGGGCTCTCGGCGCGTGAGAACGTAACCGTCTCCCTTCAGCTCGCCGGTCACGACAATCCGGGCCCTGCCGCCGACGAGGCGCTCGCCGCCTTCGGTCTGGCGGGGCGGGGCCGCCAGCGCGCCGGGTCGCTGTCGGGCGGCGAGCAGC
>JALYZL010000362.1 GCA_030948875.1 Actinomycetota bacterium | reverse complement strand
CCGCGAGCACGCTTACTCGGCCTCTGTTGGCCGCCGGACAGCGTCCTAGGAGATTGGCCATGGCACACAAGTGGACCGCGCAGGACATCCCTGATCAGACCGGCCGCCTCGCGGTCGTGACCGGCGCCAACAGCGGCCTCGGCCTCGTTGCCGCCCGCGAGCTCGCCCGCGCCGGCGCCACGGTAATCGTCGCGTGCCGGAACGCGGCCAAGGGCGAGCAGGCGCTCGACACGATCCGCTCCGCCGTGCCGGGCGCGCGGACCGAGGTCCAGCAGCTTGACCTCGCCGACCTGGCTTCGGTGCGGGCCTTCGCTGCGCGGGTCACGGAAGCCAACGAGCGCGTCGATCTCCTGATCAACAACGCCGGCATCATGGCGCCCCCGCGCCGGACCACGGTCGACGGCTTCGAGTCGCAGCTCGGGACTAACCATCTCGGGCACTTCGCGCTTACCGGGTTGCTCCTTGCGCCCCTTCTCGCCGCCCCGAATCCGCGCGTCGTCACACTGAGCAGCGCCGTCCACGGGATCGGACGGATCGACTTCGACGACCTCCAGAGCGAGCGGCGCTATCAGCGCTGGCGCGCCTACGGCCAGTCCAAGCTCGCCAACCTGCTCTTTACCTTCGAGCTCCAGCACCGCGCGAGCGCCGCCGAGACGGACCTCGAGAGCATGGCCGCCCACCCGGGTTACGCCGCTACCAACCTCCAGACCGCGGGTCCGGAGGTCGCCGTCGAGCGGTGGGGCATGGCGCTGGCCAATCGCGTGATCGCCCAGAACGCCGATATGGGGGCGCTTCCCACGCTTTACGCGGCCACCGTCCCCGACCTTCCCGGCGGCACCTTCGTGGGCCCTGGGGCGTGGCGCGGGATGCGCGGCTACCCACGTGTGACGACTGCCGGCGCCCATGCCTACGACACGGGGACGGCGATCCGCTTATGGCAAGTCTCCGAGGAGCTAACCGGCGTGCACTACGACTTCGCCCCCTGAGGTGAGCTTCCTTCGCGACGAGGGCCCCGCCGCGCTCGAGTGGGCCGCGAGCTACCTCGAGCGCGTGGGCGACCTGCCCGTGCTTGCGCAGATCGAGCCGGGAGCGATCCGCGCCGCGCTCCCGACCGCGGCGCCCGAGGAGCCCGAGCCGTTCTCCGACGTGCTGGCCGACCTCGAGGACATCCTGCTCCCCGGCGTCACCCACTGGCAGCACCCCCGCTTCTTTGGCTACTTCGCGACCAGCGCGTCGGAGCCCGCGATCCTCGCCGAGCTGCTCGCCGCGACGCTCAACTCGGTGGCCATCTTGTGGCGAACCGCGCCCGCCGCGACCGAGCTCGAGGGCGTCGTGCTCGACTGGACGGCGCAGCTCCTCGGACTCCCTGCGGGCTGGCACGGCCACATCGAGGACACCGCCTCGACGTCGACCCTGGCGGCGATCATCGCCGCGCGCCACACGACTGTCGCGACGTCGTCGTGTGCTCCGAGCAGGCCCACTCCTCGGTCGAGAAGTCGGCTCGCATGCTCGGCATGGAGCTGCGGAAAATTTCCGCAGACGACGAGTTCCGGATGCGGCCGGATCAGCTCGGAGACCTAAGCGACGCCGCGGCCGTCGTCGCGACCGTGGGCACGACGGCGACGACGTCCGTCGATCCGGTCAGCGCGATCGCCGATGCGTGCGCCGAGGCGGGGACGTGGCTGCACGTCGACGCCGCGTACGCGGGCACGGCGATGGTCTGCCCCGAGCACCGATGGGCGTTCGAGGGGGTCGAGCGCGCCGACTCGGTGGTGGTCAACGCCCACAAATGGATGCTCACGCCAATGGACTGCTCGCTGCTGTGGACGAGCCGCGCGGCCGACTTCTCGAGCGCGTCAACGCCTCTGGCGAGATCTTCATCTCGCACGCCGTCCTCGGCGGGCGCTACGTGCTCAGGCTGGCGGTGGGCCAGATGAGCACCACGGACGCGAGCGTAGACCTGGCGTCTGAGGTGCTGCGCGATGCGGCGGCCGCACTTGCATAGCTGACTCCGCGCCGGCGCGTTATGGTTGCGTCAAGGTATGCGCCTTCGGAGGGGGAAGCCACGCGGCTCAGCTGCGCTCGCACTCGTTGTCACGGCTGCGGTGGCGGTGTCCGGCTGTGGCGGATCCGGTGCCTCGAGCGCTGAGCGGGCGAAGCTCGCCAAGGAGATCTCCTCCCAGCTGCAGGCAAGCAGCGCTCCGCCGGACCTGAGCGCCTGCGTCAGCCGGCAGAGCCAAGGGCTGTCCATCGCCCAGCTCCGCGAACTGGCGAATGCGAAATCGAACCCGCCGCAGGCGACGAAGCAGCTGGGGTTCGGCTTGATCGCGACGTGCATCAAGCAGGGCAAAGGCATCGCGACGATCCATGCGCTGATCGCCAGCAAGTTCCTGTCCGGGCCGGTGGCCGGGACCCTGCCCGCGGTGCTAAGGAGCTGCATCGTCGCGAAGGCCAACGCGACGACACCGGCTCAGCTCGCGCAGCTGATATCTGCCTACGCCACGCAGGACTCGTCAGCCGCGCAGTCCCGCGCCCGGCAGGTCGGGGTCGCGCTCGCCAGGCAATGTGTTACCGCCCCGGGAGTCATCGGCTCGCTCAGGCCCCTGTTCCTCGCTCCGATCCGGCGCGAGCTCGGAGCGACCTCGGCGGCATTTCGGAACTGTGTGGTCGCGAAGGCTGAGCGCATACCCGCGACGGAGCTCGAGCAGTTTGTTCTCGACCCTTCGCTCGCGACCGTGCGCGGACGGGCGTTCGGGGCGCACGCGGCGCAGGCGTGTATCGCCTCGGGCGCCAAGCCGTGACTTTCATGTCTTGATTCGTCGCAGCGGCCGGCGCGATCATCGGCCGCGTGAGCGATCAACGCATGGTTTCGTCCGCTATGGGTGGAGGTCGATGTCCTCTTCGCACCCCAGAAGGTGGTGATCGAGGTGGACGGCACACGCTGACACTCGACGCCGTTCAGACGCGAGCTCGACGCGTATAACAGTCGCTGGTGGAAGCGGCGGGCCACCGCTTGATCCGGGTGACGGACGACGACGTGACGGCGAAATGCGAGACGCAGACGATGGCCCGGGTCTGGCGCGCGCTCGCGTGAGCCGCTACTTGAGCTCGGCCGAGCTCTTGCCCAGCAGCAGGCGCGCGACGACGAGGAGCTGGATCTGCTGGGTGCCCTCGAAGATGTCGAGGATCTTGGCGTCCCGCGCCCACTTCTCGAGCAGCTCGCCCTCGCCGTATCCGGCGCTGCCGCACAGCGCCACGCACCGAAGGGCGATGTCGGTGCCCGTGCGCCCCGCCTTCGCCTTGGCCATCGAGGCCTGGAGCGAGTTCGGCTTGCCGTTGTCGGCCATCCACGCGGCCTGGAGGGTGAGCAGGCGCGCGGCCTCGTAGTCCGCCTCCATGGCCAGGAACTCCGCCGCGGCGGCGGTCTGCGCGTTCAAAGGCGCGTCGTAGTCGATCTTGACCCCCGCGTCGCGCAGCCGCTCGCGCGTCACCTCCAGGCACGCGCGGGCGACGCCCAGGGCCATCGCCGCGACGAGGGGACGCGTGTTATCGAACGTCTGCATCACTCCCGCGAAGCCCTGCTTGGGTTCGATCTCGGGGCTACCGAGGAGGTTCTCCTTTAGCACGCGGCAATCGGAGAGGACGAAGTTCGCGGTGTCGGAGGCTCGGATCCCGAGCTTGTGCTCGAGGCGATCGAGCTTCAGGCCCGGGTTGTCGCGCTCGACGACGAACGACTTGATCGCCGCGCGGCCCTGGGCGCGGTCGAGCGAGGCCCAGACCACGATGAGCTCGGCGCGATCGCCGGAGGTCACGAAGATCTTCTCGCCGTTGAGGACGTACTCGTCGCCGTCGAGCTTCGCGGTGGTGCGGATCGCCGCCGAGTCCGAGCCCGCCTCGGGCTCGGTGATGGCCATCGCCGCCCACTTGCCGCCGAAGCGCTTCAGCTGCTCCTCGTTGGCCACGGCGGCGATCGCGGCGTTGCCGAGTCCCTGGCCGGGCATGGTCAGGAGCAGGCCGACATCGCCCCAGCACACTTCGGCGATGCTCAGCACGTTGGCCAGATTCGAGCCGTTGCGGGTGGCGGCGCGATCAGGCGAGGCGCCGTTCCCCGAGCTGCGGGTGGCGCCCGTGGCGCCCGCACCCGCCAGCGCGCCGCCGTCATTCATGCCGTCGATCACCGCCGCGAGCATGTCGAGCTCCTTCGGGTAGGTGTGCTCGGCGCGGTCGTACTTGCGTGAGTTGGGGCGCATGACCTCGGCCGCCATCTGGTGGGCCTGGCCGATGAGAGACGCGAACTTCTTCGGGACCTCGAGGTTGATCACACGAGCAGCGCTCCCTCCATGACGCCCACGGCACGCAGATCGCGGTACCAGCGCTCGACCGGGTGCTCCTTGACGTAGCCGTGACCGCCGAGGAGCTGGATGCCGTCGGAGCCGATCGACATGCCGTGCTCGCTCGCCAGCCTGCGCGCGAGCGCCGCCTCGCGTGCGAAGCTCTTGCCCTGATCGGCGCGGCTGGCGGCGCGGTAGGTGGACAAACGCAAGCCGTCGAGCTCGATGGCGATGTTGGAGACGGCGAAGGCGACGGCCTGGCGGTTGGCGATCGGCTCACCGAAGGCGATGCGCTCCTTCACGTAGGGGATCACGTAGTCGAGCACGGCCTGGGCGGTCCCCACCGCGAGCGCGCTCCAGGCGATCCGGCCGAGCTGGATGCACTGCGCGTACACCTCCGGGCGGCCGCCAGCGATCAGGGCGCCGGCCGGCAGCTCGACGTCCTCGACGGTCAGCCTTCCCGTCGCCGCGGCACGGATGCCCATCGCCGGCTCGGTCTCGACGGAGATCCCCCCGGCCGAGGACGGCGCGCACGCGCGCTCGACGATGAAGAGGGCGGGGCCGCGTCCCTCGAGCTCGGCGGCGACGATGAAGAGCTCGCCGTCGACGGCGCGGGGCACAAGCGACTTGACGCCGCTCAGCACGTAGCCACCGTTTGCGCGCCGCGCCCGCGTCTCGAGCTTGAAGGGATCAAACAGGGCCCGCGGCTCGAGCACACAGAGCGACGCCGCCGGTATCTGCTCGCCGACGAACTCCGGAAGGTAGGTGGCCTGCTGCTCCTCATCGCCCCACAGGCCGAGCGCCGTGCTCACGGCCGCGGGGGCGAGGCAGGCGACGGCGAGGCCCATGTCGCCGTGCGCGAGCGCCTCGCTCATGAGCACCGCGGTGACCGCGGAACGCTCACTCACTGCGCCCCCGAGCTCCTCGGGGACGCCGATCATGGTCAGCCCGAAGTCGTCGCTCTGGCTCAGTAGCTCGGGCGGGGCCAGGCACGCCGCGTCGGCCTCGAGCGCGGCGGGGCGCAGGCGCTCGAGCGCGAAGTCGCGGACGGACTCGCTGAGCATCCGCTGCTCGTCGGTTGGCGTCAGGTCGAACAGGCCGCTCGACGGCGCCGTCGGCTGGCGGGCCGGCTTCGCGAGCTTCTGCGCGGCGGCGAACGTCCGTCCCGCGCTGGCGGCGGTACGCACCGTCGTCTTGGACGCGCCGTAGAGGAACCGCTCCGCCTGATCCCGCAGCCCGAAGCGGTCGATTACCGATGAGCTGGCGAACCGGTTCAGCGCCCGCAGGCCGATGGCCATGCTGCGGTCGCTCAGAGTCTGCTGGGGACGGGACATGTCATTAGACGTTGTGACGTTGTTTGATGTAATGCTGAAGGGGCGCGTATTTGTAGCACGGATACGGCTGTTATGTAGTCCTTACGCGCGCCGCGTCATGCTGACCCTATGCGCGTGTTGATCGCCGAGGACGAACGACGGCTCGCCGATGCGATTGCGCGCGGGCTCCGCCAGCAGGGGATGGCCGTCGACGTGGCGCCGGACGGATCAGAGGCGTTGACCAAGGCCCGGATCGTCCGCTACGACGTGGTCGTCCTCGACCGTGACCTGCCGGGCGTGCACGGCGACGTGGTGTGCAAGACCATGCGCGGCGAGCGCCCCGAGACCGGGATCCTGATGCTGACGGCGGCGGGCGCGCTCGAGGATCTCGTCGAGGGCCTCTCGCTCGGTGCCGACGACTATCTCCCCAAGCCCTTCCGCTTCGCCGAGCTCGTGGCCCGGATCCACGCCATCGCTCGCCGCGCCGGGCCCAGCCGCCCGGCCGTTCTCCACCACGCCGACATCGAGCTCGATCCCGCGCGCCGCGCGGTAACCCGGGAAGGCCGGCCGGTCGAGCTCGCCCGCAAGGAGTTCGCGGTGCTCGAGGCGCTGATGGCCGCCGACGGCGCCGTCGTGTCGGCCGAGGAGCTACTCGAGCGCGTGTGGGACGAGCACATCGATCCCTTCACCAACGTCGTGCGAATGACGATCATGACCCTCAGGCGCAAGCTCGGCGAGCCTGCCGTGCTCGAGACCGTGATCGGGGTCGGCTACCGGATGGCGTGATGCGCGTGATGGCCCGCCCGGCGGCGATCCTCCGCCGGCTCAGATCCGCCGGACCCGCTCCGACCGTGCGCTTCCGCCTCACGGCCACCTACGGCGTCGTCTTCCTGCTCACGGGGGCGGTGCTCCTGACCGTCGGCTACGCGCTCGTCCGCCACAACATCAACGGGCCGCAGGACTTCGGGAGGGCCTACCGGCACCTGCTCCCGGGCGCCCCGCCGCCACCGTTCCAGGGCGTGTTCGGGCCGAACTCGACCCTGCGCAAGCTCTTCCACGCCGAGCACGACCAGTTTGTGAGCGGCGCGCTCCACCGCCTCGTGCTCGAGTACGTGCTCGCGCTCGCGGCGATGACGCTCATCTCCGTGGGCGCCGGGTGGTGGCTCGCGGGCCGGGCGCTGCGGCCGCTGCGTGACATCACCGCGACGGCGCGTCGCGTCTCGGGACACAATCTCGGCGAGCGCATCGACCTCGAAGGCCCGGCCGACGAGCTCAAGGAGCTCGCGGACACCTTCGACGGAATGCTCGCCCGTCTCGACTCGGCCTTCGCCAGCCAGCGCCACTTCGTCGCCAACGCCTCCCACGAGCTCCGGACCCCGCTGGCGATCATGCGCACCGAGGTGGACGTGGCGCTGGCCGCCCCGGCCGCGGGAACCGAGGACCTGCGGGGAATGGGGGAGGCCGTGCGCGAGACCGTCGATCGCTGCGAGCGCCTGATCGAGGGACTCCTGACCCTGGCGCGCAGCGAGGCCTCGGTGGTAGGAGGCGAGCGGGCCGATCTCGCCGAGCTCGCCGGGGACTGCCTGACCGATCTGCGCGCCCGCGCCGAGGACGCGGGTGTCGAGGTGCGCGCGGCGCTCGAGCCGGCGCACGCGCGCGGCGATGCCCGCTTGCTCGAGCGGCTGATCGCCAACCTGATCGACAACGGCATCCGCTACAACCGGCCCGGCGGCTTCCTCTCCGTCGCCACTCGCACCGGCGAGGGACGCGCGCTCGTGTGCGTCAGCAACAGCGGCGACCCGATCGATCCCGCCGCTGCCACCACGCTCACCGAGCCCTTCCGGCGGCTCGCACGCGGTGGCGACGGGTTCGGGCTGGGGCTCTCGATCGTGAGCTCGGTGGTCGTCGCGCACGGCGGCCACCTGCGGGTGCGGGCGCCGCAGAGTGGTGGGCTCGACGTGACGGTCGAGTTGCCCGCGGCGCCGGCCCCCGCGAAGGTAAAGGTTCGCTCAGCGCTTACGGCAACCTGACGGCCCCGTCGCTACAAGGGGGGTCGACCAGACCCGTGTCCCGAGGAGCCCCACTGATGCAGCCCACTCCCATGTCCATCGTCTTGCGCGGCCGTCGCGTGTTAGCCACCTGCGCGCTGGCCGGCTCGGTCGCCGTGGCGCTATCCGCTTGCGGATCGTCCGGGAGTAGCGCCGCAGCGAGCTCCGGCGCAGCGAGCACGTCGTCGTCGAGCTCCCGGTATCAAGCGCGGCTGAAGGCCGCCGAGTGCTTGCGCGCTCACGGCCTGGGCGTGCCCGACCCGTCGGCGAATGGCGGCCCCGGCGGTGGCGGGGCCGGTGGTGGCGGGGGCGGCGGTGGCCTGCGC
>JALYZL010000321.1 GCA_030948875.1 Actinomycetota bacterium | reverse complement strand
GGGTCGGCGAGGGCGCCAAACACGGCGCCCGCGTGGTCGGTCGCGCCCACTTAGCGGACGGCGACGAGGGCGCGCACGCTCGCTTGGGGGCCGAGGGACGTGGTCCCGGAGCCGAAGAGGGGGGCGCCGATCGCGTCGAGGAGCTCGAGCGGCCGCGTCTCGACGACGCGCAGCCGTGTTCCCCCCGGAGCGGGCTCGAGCGTGAGCTCGACCCGACTGGCGGGCTCGTCGTCGCTCGCCCACCAGAACGCGAGCCGGCCGGCACCGGCCTCGCCTCCGGCCGAGCTTTCGGGCGGTGAGACCTCCTCGACCCAGCCACGACGGAGCGTTTCGCCCTGGCGGAAGCTGGCGTCGCCGCCCGGCCGTAGATCGAAGCTGACCTCGTCCGCCAGCCATCCGGCCAGTCGCTCGGGATCGGTCAACGCCTCCCATACCTCGTCGCTGGGGGCGGGAAGCTCAAGCTCGCGTTCGATGCGATCGGTCATGGCCAAGTCTCCTCGTAGATGGTATGCGCAACCTACAAGTTGCGCATTTGGTATCGTAGTCAGTGCAACCGAGTGGTTGCACCTTAGCACCTGACAAGGAGGACTTCGAATGCCCCTGGTTCCCATGGTCGTCGAGCAGACCGCGCGCGGTGAACGTTCGTTCGACATCTATTCGCGACTGTTGAACGACAGGGTTGTGTTTCTCGGCGGCCAGGTCGAGGAGGAGATCGCCAACCTGATCGTCGCCCAGCTCGTCCACCTCGAATCTGACGACCCCGACAAGGACATCCATCTCTACATCAATTCCCCCGGAGGCTCGGTCTACGCCGGGCTCGCCATCTACGACACCATGCAGTTCATCCGTCCCGACGTGCGGACGATCTGCTACGGGATCGCGATGTCGATGGGCTCGCTCCTCCTCGCCGGCGGGGCGCCCGGCAAGCGGATGGCCCTCCCCAACAGCAGGATCCTCATCCACCAGCCCTCGGGCGGGTTCCAAGGGCAGTCGAGCGACATCGAGATCCACGCCCGCGAAACGCTCGCGCTGCGGGCACGGGTGGACGAGCTCTACGCCAAGCACACCGAACAGTCCGTCGAGCGCGTGCATGCCGACATGGAGCGGGACCGGTACTTCACGGGGGAGGAGGCGCTTGCCTACGGGCTGGTGGACCGGGTGCTCGAGCGGCGGGAGCTTCGGCGGGGCGCCCGCGGGTTCGCTGCTGCCTAGGCGCGGTTTGGCCGCCTGGGGCGCTTGGAAGCTTGGTATGGCTCGGGAGCTTGCGGGGCCCCCTCTAAACTCGTCCTCTATGCGTGATCTCGGCCAGACTGCTGTGGGGACCTGGAGTGGGGGGCGGTTTATGCGGTTTGGGGAGGCCGTGGACGAGGAGCGGTTTTTGGGGCTGATCCGGCCGGATCAGGCGATCTCGACCGTCCTAACGGCCGATGTGTATGGGACGGGTGAGGCGGATCGGATGCTAGGGGCGGCGACCCGAGACGTGCCGCGGGAGCGGATGTGCGTGGTGGGCGCGGTGGGGCATGACTTTTATCAGGGTGAGCGCGATGGGGCGAAGGGCTTTCCGCGCTTCACCGATCCGCGGCTGCGCGGGCCTTCGGGCTACTCCGACTATCTTCAGATGGCGACTGAGCGTTCGCTCGAGCGGTGTGGCATCGACGAATTCGATCTGCTCCTTCTTCACAACCCCGACCGCATCGGCTACACGAGCGAAGATGTGTGGCGAGCGATGGCCGGGCTCCGGGAGCGTGGCCTGACGCGGATGCTCGGCGTCGCGCCTGGGCCCGCGAACGGCTTCACCCTCGACGTGATCGGCTGTCTCGAGCGCTTCGGCGACGTCATCGACTGGGCGATGATCATCCTCAACCCGCTCGAGCCGTGGCCGGGCGAGCTCTGCCTGGCGGCGGCCGCCACCGCGGGCGTGAAGGTGATCACGCGCGTGGTCGACTACGGCGGGCTGTTCTTCGACGACGTCCTGCCCGGACAGGAGATGGCGGCGCACGATCACCGCGGCTTCCGTCCCTCCGGCTGGATCGAGGCAGGCCGCGAGCGGATCGAGAACATGCGCCCGTTCGCCGAGCGCGCCGACCTCACGCTCATCCAGCTCGCCTGCCAGTGGAATCTCGCCCACGAGCCCGTCGAATGCGTCGTCCCCACCCTGATCCAGGAGGCCGGCGCCACCGCCCGCCCAGTCGAGGACAAGCGGGCCGAGCTCGCCGCCCTCCCACCCGAACCACGCCTCTCATCCGATGACGTCGCGGCCATCCGAGCCCTCGGCGACAACACCGGCTCGATGGCCCTCAAGGGCGCCAACCCAGCCCACGAAGGCGAAGAACGCCCCGACCGCTGGCCCCTGGACGAAGACCTCAAAGCGATCGCAGAACGCTGGTCCATCGACCCAGCCCAGGATCTCGTCGCAGCGTCATAGAGGCGGCCGACCAGCCGACCCCAAAGGTAACCTCACAGCGCATGCTTCTGGACGACGTGATCCCCGGAGCGCCGCGGGTCGAAATCGCCAGCCTCACCTATGACACCCGCCGCGTCACCCCCGGCACGCTCTTCTTCTGCGTTCCCGGGTTCACGCGCGACGGCCACGATTTCGCCGCCGACGCGGTAGCGGCGGGTGCCGTGGCCCTCGTCGTGGAGCGTGCGGTGGCGGTCGACGTGCCCCAGATCCAGGTTGCGAACGTCCGCGAGTCGATGGCGGATGCGGCGGCCCGGTTCCATGGCGATCCGACCGCAGAGCTGGCCGTCGTCGGTGTCACGGGCACGAACGGCAAGACGACGACGGCGTTCCTGGTGCGCGCGCTGCTCGAGGCGCAGGGGCGTCGGTGCGGACTGCTGGGTACGGTCAAGAGCGTGATCGGCGGCGTCGAGCACGAGGTCGTGCGCACGACACCTGAGGCGATCGAGCTGCAGCGTGATTTCCGCGCCATGCTCGAGGCAGGTGATGTCGCGTGCGCGATGGAGGTCTCCTCGCATGCGCTCGAGCTGCAGCGGGCCCGCGGCATCCACTTCGCGGCGGCGATCTTCACCAACTTGACCCAGGACCACCTCGATTTCCACGCGAGCATGGAGGACTACTTCCTCGCCAAGCGAGGCCTGTTCACGATGGCTCCCGGCGCCGCGGTGGTCAATGTCGACGATCCGTACGGCCGCCGTCTCGCCGCCGAGCTCGCGGATCCGATCACCTTCTCGCTCCACGGCGAGGCGAGCTACGCCGCCACCGATGTCCAGACAGGACTGGGCGGCTCGCGGTTCAGCGCGCTCACGCCCGACGGTCCCGTCGCGCTCCGCTCGCCCCTGCGCGGCCGCTTCAACGTCGCCAACGTCCTCGCCGCCCTGGCGGCGGCCCGCGCCGTGGGCGTCGACCTCGACACGGCGGTGGAGGCGATCGCCACCGCCGGGCAGGTTCCCGGCCGCTTCGAACCCGTGCAGGAAGGCCAGGGGTTCGAGGTCATCGTCGATTATGCCCACACCCCGGACTCGCTTGAGAACGTCCTCGGCGCGGCCCGCGAGCTCGGCGGCGGGCGCGTCCACGTCGTCTTCGGCTGTGGCGGAGACCGCGACCGCGGCAAGCGCCCGTTGATGGGGGAGATCGCCACCAGGCTCGCCGACCGCGTGATCGTGACCTCCGACAATCCTCGATCCGAGGACCCGGAGGCGATCATCTCGGAGATCCTCGCCGGCGCGGGAGCCGGCGTCACCTCGCTCGTGGACCGGCGCGCGGCAATCGCCGAGGCGATCGCCGGCGCCGACGACGGCGATGTCGTGGTGATCGCGGGCAAGGGGCACGAGCAGGGCCAAGAATTTGCCGCCGGCCGAAAGGTCCCCTTCGATGACGTCGAGGTCGCGCGCGAGGTTCTCCGCACTCGGGCTCTGTGCCGGACATGAAGGACTGGACTGCCGAGCAAGTCGCCGAGGCCGCCGGGGCTGCTCGGCTGATGGTCTCGCCGCCCGACGCCGGCGACGGCGAGCCTGGCAGCGGCGGCCCCGAACGCATCGTCATCGACTCGCGCGAAGCGGGCCCCGGCGCTCTGTTCGTCGGCCTCCCGGGCGCCAACGTAGACGGCGGTACCTTTGCCGCCGCGGCGATCGCCGCGGGAGCGTGGGGGGTGCTGGTGGCCCCCGGGCACGCCGACCCCGGCCTCTGGGCGCTGCCGGCGGTCGAGCCCGCAACCGCCGGGCGCGGCGCCTCGGCCGGGGTCGTCCTCGTCTCCGAGGACCCGCTGGCCGCGCTCCAGCGCCTCGCCCGGGCTTGGCGGCGCGAGCTCGGCGCCAAGGTGATCGGCGTGACCGGCTCGAGCGGCAAGACCTCGACCAAGGATCTCCTCTTCGCCATCCTCTCGCCCGATCGGCAAACGGTGGCCTCGCGCATGAACCGCAACACCGAGATCGGGCTCCCGCTCGAGATCCTCTCCGCCCCCGCCGGCACCGAGGCGCTCGTGCTCGAGATGGGAATGCGCGGCGCGGGTCAGATCGCCGAGCTCGCGGGGATCGCCGAGCCCGACGTGGCGGTGGTAGTCAACGTCGGCGCGGCCCACCTCGAGCTGCTGGGAAGCGTCGAGGCCATCGCCGCCGCCAAGGCCGAGCTCATCGCCGCGCTCCCGCCCGACGGCACGGCCGTGGTACCCGCGGGCGAGCCCCTGCTCGCGGCTCATCTCCGCAAGGACGTGACCACGGTGACGTTCGGCCCCGGCGGCGATGTCCGCCTCGAGCACGTAGACGGCGAGCACCTCGAGATCGACCTCGACGGCACATCGCTGTCGCTCGAGTTCCCCTTCACCCAGCCCCATATGCGCCTTAACCTGCTCGCCGCGGTGGCCGCGGCGCGAGCCGTCGGAGTCATCCCGCGAGGTAGGATCGACGCCGTGATCTCGGCAGGTCGGGGGGAGCGGCGCCAGGTGCAGGGGGGAGTCACGCTGATCGATGACTGCTACAACGCGAACCCGATCTCGATGCACGCCGCCCTCGACGACCTCGCCACGGGCGCAGCCCCGGGCGCCCGCCTCGCCGCCGTTCTCGGCGACATGCTCGAGCTCGGACCGCGGGCGCCGGAGTTTCATCGCGAGGTCGGGCGAGACGCCGACCGGCTCGGGGTCGGCCTGCTCGTGACCGTCGGGCCGCTGGCGGCCGCGATGGCGCCGGAGTTCAGTCGCGAGGCTCATTCGGTGTCCGACGCCGGGGAGGCCGCGGCGCTCGTGCCCACGCTGCTCCGGGAGGGCGACGTCGTCCTCGTCAAGGGCTCGCGCGGCGTGGGGCTCGAGGCCGTGTGCCGGGCTTTGAGCGCCCAGGTGGTTGCGTGATCGGTCCCGCCGGGCTGATGGCCGCGGTGAGCGCGAGCGCGCTCACCGGCCGCGTGCTCATCGCGGGCACGGCGTCGACGCTCATGTGCGTGTTCCTCAGCCCCAAGTTCATCGAGTTCCTGCGTAACCGCGAGTTCGGGCAGACCATCCGCGAGGAGGGGCCCCAAGGCCACAAGTCCAAGGCCGGTACGCCGACCATGGGGGGGATCATCATCTTCGCCGCGATCGCCGTTCCCTTCCTGATCCTCTCCAAGCGCAGCTGGTTGGCGATGGGCGTGTTCGGCGTCGCCCTCCTGTGCGCGCTCCTAGGCTTCGCCGACGACTACACGAAGATCGTCAGGCGCCGCTCGCTGGGGCTGCGGGGACGGACGAAGCTGGTGGTGACGATCGCGATCTCGCTCGGGCTGTGGTGGGTGGCGACCCAGAAGGCCGGCCTCCCGAACAGCGTGCACGTGCAGTTCGTCGACGTGTCCGTGGACCTTGGTCCGTTCTTCCCCGTCTTCATCTACCTCGTCGTCGCGGGGACGACGACCGCGGTCAACTTCACCGACGGCCTCGACGGCCTGGCCGCGGGCTGCGCGGCGATCGTGCTCCTCGCCTACATCGGGATCACCTTCCTGGCCGCCGGCGAGAGCGACCTCGCGGTCCTCGCCGGGTGCCTGGTCGGAGGATGCATCGGCTTTCTGTGGTTCAACAGCTTCCCGGCGAGCATCTTCATGGGGGACACCGGGGCGCTCGGCCTCGGTGGGGCGATCGCCGGCTTCGCAGTGATGACGAACACCGAGGTGCTCCTCATCCTCCTCGGCGGGATCTTCGTCCTCGAGGTGCTCTCGGTCGTCATCCAGGTGCTGTCGTTCCAGATGTTCCGCAAGCGGGTGTTCCTGATGGCGCCGATCCACCACCACTTCGAGCTGCTGGCGTGGTCGGAGACCAAGATCATCCTGCGCTTCTGGATCGTGGCGGCCGCCTTCGCCGCGATCGGTTTCACCGTGTACCACCTGAGCATCAAATAGGGGCGGCTCGGGCCGCGCATGAAGCCCCGGCCTCCGTTGCCTCCCGGACCATATCTGGTGGGCGGCCTGGCGCGCTCCGGGGAGGCCGCGGCGCTGGCGCTGAGAGCTCGCGGAGCCGAGGTGATGGGCTGCGATGCGGGCAGGGG